>NZ_BAAHAP010000035.1:0-11045 GCF_054777495.1 Echinicola sediminis
GGGTACGAATGGGTTAAATAACAATTTGAACGTAAAGATAATGTAAATGTATGTTGTAATGAAGCTGGAGATATAAAATGTGTTATAAACTGGGTGCAATCGGTTAAATATTAGCTGTATGTATTTTTTTGTTAATATAATTAGTTTTTATAGTGTTTATCATACATTTCATTTAATCTAATATTTATTTAAAATAAATCTAAATAAAGTTGCTTGGCTTTTTTATCGCTTCTATCTTTGTCACGATTAGAAATCTAAATCAAGGTAAAATGATGACATTGATGGCTTTAATCGTCTTTTTGGGTTTTTTCTGCTTTTACAATACCTCAAAGAAGGCCCAGCTTTTTCAATCAACCAAGCTGGAAAGATGGCTACAGGACAATCCCCAATCCGCCAAATACTCAGGGACTGTGTTATTAATTTGGGGATTAATCGTGGCCATATTCACTAGCGGTACGGGTTCTGGGATTTTTACCTATGCTGTCTTTATCATGGCAGCAGGAAGTTTGGTAGTAATGCTTAGTCCGTTGAGATTTGTCAGTTACAAGGTGATTGCTGGCGTTTTTGTCTTCTCACTGATTTTGGAATTGATTTAATAATTATGCCAGCGAATAAAAAATATTTGACCACATCGAGAAGCCAACGGTTTGCTAAAATCACCGCAGGTTTCTTTGGAGGCTACGGGGTGACCGTCACCTTCTTCATGGCCATAGGTTTTTGGCTCGACCATATCAATGTGCTGACCACACTGCGTTTTGGAGGATTTATGTTATGGGCCACCCTCTTTTTGTTGGCTTTCCTTTTCAAAAACGGTTGGAAAGCATGGGGGCTTTATCTCTTGATCGCCCTTGTCTTCTCAATTATTATCTATTTCAGTAAAATTTACCATCCAATTATTTGATTATGAGTAATAGGGTTTACAATATTCTATTTCACACCCATACGGTTAGCGGCATAGTGATCAGTGTGGCCTTATACGTGATCTTTTTTGCAGGTTCTTTTTCTTTTTTCAGGGATGAAATTATCGGCTGGGAAAGGAACGAACCTGTTATGGAAGGAATGGGCCTGAAGGAAATAGATGTGGATAAGATGCTTGATTCCATTTCTGGGGAAAAAGAATTGTACGGAAGGGATGTGTCCTTTACTAAATTCTTTAATGAGCGGAGGGTAGGGGTAAGCATTACTGCCTCACAGGACAGTACGGCCAGTGAGGATGCCCAGCGCAGGGATTTTTTCTACATGGATACTGAAAACCTTAATTCCTATACGTATAAGAGCAATTATAGCATTGGGGAGTTTCTTTACAGATTACACTTTTTTGCCCAGCTCAATCTTTGGGGAACTTCGGGGTATTTGTTGTCCGGATTTGTGGCATTTTTCTTTCTTTTTGCCATCATTACCGGGGTTTTGGTGCATTGGAAGAAAATGATCTCCAATTTCTACGTCTTCAGGCCTATGGCCAGTCTCAAAAACCTTTGGACGGATGCCCATACAGCATTGGGGATTTTGGGCCTGCCATATCAATTTGTGTACGCGGTAACCGGTGCTTGCCTTATCATCGGCACCACTGTAATGTCTCCCGCCGTGGTCACTTTTATGTATGATGGTGATACCAATCAGCTATACGAAGATTTTGGTTTTAATCCCCTTAAGTTTGATCTGTCAGGTGACAGACTGTCCCATATTCCAAGTATCAATGATTTTGTGGATCAAGCGGGACAAAAATGGACGGGTTTTGAGGTGAAAACCGTTCAAGTTTACAATTTTGGGGATAAGAACATGCGGATTGGAGTGGAGGGATACACTTCACACAACCTTAAATTTGCAGGAAGAGGAGGGATAGTATACGATCTAAATGGGGCTGAATTGCAGGTGACTGATCCTTACCTGGAAACATCGTATCAGGATGCTGCAATGGCGGTTATCACCCAACTCCATTATGGGGATTTTGGAGGAATGCCGTTAAGGATTGTGTATTTTATTCTTGGCATAGCCTCTTGTTTTGTCATTATCTCTGGAGTAATGATCTGGCTGGTAGCCAGGGATAAAAAGCATATTCCTGAAAAGCAGCGAAAATTCAATGCTTGGGTGGTATGGATATATTTGGCGGTATGTTTGAGTATGTTTCCCGTTACTGCTTTTACGTTTTTAGCGGTGAAATTTTTATTGCCGGAGTTTAACCCTGAGCGCATGAACCATATTTACCAGCTCTTTTTTTATGCTTGGTTGATTCTTTCAATTTTCTTTACCCTGAAGCGGGATAATTACTTTACCAACAAATATTCCTTGTTGAGTGGGGCTGTATTAGGTTTTATGGTCCCTGTCGCTAATGGAATAGTTAGTGGAAACTGGCTTTGGGTGACACTGTCTGCGGGATACTATCAGGTGTTTTTTGTGGATATGTTCTGGATAGTTATTTCCTTGATTGCACTTATTATAGCCTTAAAAATCAAGAGGAAAACGGGGAAAGGGAATAAGCCCGTCAGTAAGTTTGAGAAGAAGCAATCCAAAGAAACCAGTAATGAAAAGCACCTTGCGATGTCCTAACAGTGAAGAGGTACTAAGTGTTTAGATCAGCTGAAACGTTTTAACTAAATTATTCATAATTTGTTTATTTTAAATTTGTGTATGATCGGTATAATTTTGTATATTAGAAGTACTTGAAAGGAGGTGTAAAGGTTTATGAAGGGTTTGGTGTAATTGGTTTAGTTACTGGTAGTTATAGGTTGATGTGTGGAGTAGAGATTTGTAAAAGTCAGGCATTATCGGAAATAGAGAACTACAAGAAAGGGAGTAAGCACAAAATCAAATAAAGCCTCAACTATTTATTGTTTAGTATCTGAAAAGCACAGTAGTTTTTATAAATAAAAAGTTTAGTCTGGTGGGGATCCACTTGACAGGATTGTAAATACCACAGTTACAATTTTTATCGTATCAATTTTTAATTGACTGACATTGTGCTGAATTTAGTACTAGGGATAAATGTTTAGATAATATAAACCCGCTTGCCATGAGAAAAAATACGCTTATAATTTCAAGTACCAAAATTGGTCCAGATAAGTTTATCCCGGCAGATTATACTTATGATGGGAAAAATGTAAATCCCCCTTTACAAATCAAAAATATTCCGACCAAAGCCAAATCCTTAGTGGTCATAATGAAAGATATTGAAATGGAGGAATCCATTCATTGGTTGGCTTATAATATTCCGGCCACGGGCTTAGTTCGGGAAAATGAAACCAAATGTGAGACTGGACTCAATGGTTTCAATATAAAAGAATATTCGGGGCCCAATCCTCATGGACGCTTACATAAGTATGTGTTTAAGGTTTATGCATTGGATGATTACTTGTATTTTCATCATCAAAATGTGGGCTTACTTGACATAGAAGAAGGTATCCGATATCATCTTGTAGGATATGGAGAACTAAAGGGAGTATACGAGAGAATATTGGATTATCATTTGGTTTAAGTGCTAAGGTAATTTGGTAGTCTTTTTTATATATGATTCATTTATCAACTTATTCCTAAACTTCTTGGAATCTGCCCAGCGGAAATAGCCCAAAGCAGAGATTTAACAGTAATTTCAGCATCATTATTATCAAAAGAACAGACAAACCAGGATGCAGTAGGGGAGTTTAGCAGTCTTGCATGGGGTTTTAGGCTGCCAAATTCCCTTTTACATGTTTTTTAATTAGGCTGAAGTGATCACAACATTGCCTTTTTTATGGCCTTTGGAGATGTAGTGATGGGCATTGGCCAATTCTTCGAGCGGATACAGTCGGTCTACCACTATTTTTAAATGTCCTTTTTCATGAATATTTAATAGTTCTGCCAACATTACCCTCAAACTTTTATCTGATTTCATGCCCGTTGCAGCAAATTTTGCTCTCTTTTTTGAGAAAAGAGAGGTCTTGAACATGTCAATTAATAAGGGGAATTCAAGGACAGGAGATAGGTAAAACCCATTTTTAGAAAGGGATTTTTTAACATTTCTATAATTAAGCTTCCCTACCGTATCAAAGATAATATCGTATTTAGCTTTTCCATGGAAAATCGGTCCGTTAGTATAATCAATTACATGATCGGCCCCCAAGGATTTGATCAGCTTCAAATTTTTACTTCCGCAAACTCCGGTTACTTCCGCACCAAAGTATTTTGCGAGTTGTATTGCTGCTGTACCAAGACTTCCTGAAGCGCCATTAATCAGTATCTTTTGTCCGGCTTGGAGTTTGGTTACTTTTCTGAGGAAGTTAAGTGAAGTGAGGGCCCCGTCACAAATAGGGGCTGCTTCAGTATAGCTCATGTTTTTAGGCATGGGGAGAATAACACCGTTTTCTGGCACGGTCACAAATTCAGCATTGGTACTGAATCCTAGCGTAGTTTCTCCCAATACGCGTTCTCCGGGCTTGAAGGCAACAACCTTGGTGCCCACAGAAATGATTTCTCCCGCAAAGCCCGTACCTGGGGTAGGGTGTTTAGGCTTTTGAAGTCCGGTAAACAAACGTCCAAAGTAGGGTTGTCCTGTACGCATCATTTGATCTGCCGTAGTGGCGGAGCTTGCATGAACTCTTACCAGGACCTCATTTTCCTTGGGTTGTGGAATAATGACTTCTTTCAGTTTTAAAACTTCCGGTGATCCATATCCAATCGCCACAATGGCTTTCATCGTATTGGCTTCCATATTGATTTCAGTTTAGGTAGAAGGATAGTTTACTGTTGTTTTGTAGGGTAAAGGAAGCTAACTTCTTTCTATCAGAAGTTCAGGTATTCATGAAATAGGTTCGGGATTATAAATGCAAACCAAATCAGGGGCTATGAAGCAGATATAGTTTTGAAAAAGGAAAAATATGAATATTCCCACTGGCGCCGGTAAACGATGAACTGTCGGAAATTTTCATGCGTGCTAACCATGCGGATAATCAGAGGGAATGAATTGTTTCAGTGAATACAGTGCCTATCGGTCAGCCTGATTGAGCTTGACAAATTCTTTTGGGGTGATCCCTTCTTCTTTCTTAAAAAATGTATTGAAAACTGTTTTTGAGTTAAAGCCACTTTCATAGGCCAAACCTATTAAAGACAGATGCGAGTTTGATGGGGAAGTAGCCAGTTTTTTGAAATGGGTCAGCCGATAATGGTTGATGAACTCATTGAAGTTTTTACCTATATTCTCATTAAGTAGCCAAGAGAGTTGGTTGGGGTGTAATTGAAACTGATGAGCCAAACTCTTCAGGCTTAAGCCAGGGTTTAAATAGGCTTCCTCTTCTTGCATGACTTGTGTCAACTTGGAAGAATATTTTTCGGCCATTTCATGGCTCAATAATGGTGTCTTTTTCTCAGGTTTAGGGAGAATAGTACCGCTGTAAAATAATCTTTCCTTATAATCTTCAAATAGGGGGGCTTTTCTTAAAGTATCAGCAAGAGGATCAGTATAGGAGAGCAACAAAATAGATGATTTCATATCGATGGCTTTGTCCAGCCAAGCGAATGCCTTATCGGTTTTACCCATTATTACCAGGACTAAAAACCAATAAGAATGGGCTTGAAAGGAATGGGGATTTTCTACTTCCTCCTCCAATTGGCTGATATGCTGTTGTGCCTTTTCAGTATCTTTATTTAACCAATGAGTAAGGCAGGTGATTCCAAGTTTTTCACTGGGCAAAAGTATGTCGTTGGGCATCGCGTTCAAATAGTCCAATACTTCCTTGAATCGAATAAGCTTTAAAAGGCAATAGCATTTAAGGATATAGGCGGGGATGTTTTTAGGGTTGTGGTAGAGGCAGTTGTTGACTTCATCCAGTGCTTGCTGATAACGGTGGTTGCGGTAATCAAAATAGGCTTTAAAGAAAAGCGTTTCTTGAGAAAGGGGATCGATACTCAATGCCAGCTGAAGATGTTGCTTGGCTTTTTTCATGTCATCGGAGATGGTGTACAAAAAAGCCATGAATTGCTGTGATTCAGGATAATTGGGTTTTAAATCAATGGATTTTAGGGTATGGGAAAGGGCTTTCTGGAAATTACATTCAGTAAAGAAGGCTAAGTTGGCCATTTGATATTGTACTCCGGCATTTCCAGTGTCCAGTTGATAGGCTTTCTGAGTATAATATGCAGCTTTTTGCCAGGCCTCTTCCCTGGACATTACTTCTGTGGTACCCAAAAAACCATAGGCATCCGCCAAACCTACATAGGTTTCCACGTACTCAGGGTCTAATTTACTGGCTTTTTCATAGAGTTGAATGGAGGCCTGAACGTCTATGGGGTTCCATTTATTAAACAGGTATTTTGCTTTCAGGGAGTATGCATAGGCGTCCAAGCTATCGGTTTGTTTCTTTACCAGATGGTCATCGATCTCAAAGTGGCCTGTTTGTTCACGAAGCTTGTCTGCGATCAAGAGACTGATCTCATCTTGTATTTCAAAAATATTTTCCAGTTTTCGGTCCCAGGTTTCGGACCAAAAATGAAAATCATCTTCTGCATGGATGAGCTGGGCTGTAATCCGAACAATATTCCCTGCGATCCTGATACTTCCTTCCAGAACAATGTTTACCCTCAGTTTTTGGGCGATGTCACGAATTGGAAGTGTTTTCTGCTTAAAAAAGAAAGAGGAGCTTCTTGAGGTAACTTTCAGGCCTCTGATCTGGGCAAGGGCATTGATAATTTCTTCCGTAATCCCATCACAAAAGTACTCACTCTCCGGATCCGAGCTCATATTGACAAAGGGAAGGACTGCGAGGGTGTTTTTAGCCATTGTTTTTAATTGGTAGGGTGCAATATAAGGAGTTTTGTGCCAATATGGACTCGATAGTTCAGGCCATTGGTATCAAAAATAGAGAAAACGGCTGAAGGTAAGAGTCTGATATCAGCTAAGAAAACAGAAACGGTTGAGTAGTGCATTTAATCGGATTATTATATGGTAGTGAAAATGAATTGCAAAATAAAATTTAACAGCCCTTGGTGGTTGTTTTGTGTTTTGCTAACTTTCCTAAAACAAAGAATTAAAAGATATTCGGTTATTAAATGCGGTTTCGGTCTTTCAAATGGTTTCTTTTTGTGCTGTTGATTTCCATTACAGAAAGTTATGGGCTACAGATAGATGAGGTTAACAATACCGTTAAGTTTAAGAATATTTCCTTGAAAGATGGTTTGTCCCAAAGTTCCGTGCTGAGTATCTATCAGGATAGCCATGGCTTTTTATGGTTTGGAACAAGGGATGGGTTGAACAAATACGATGGAAATCAATTTGTTACTTTTCGCTACAATTACCAGGATTCCACTAGCCTAAGCGGAAATATAGTCAAATCAATTTTTCAGGATCCAGCAGGGGTAATTTGGGTGGGAACCCAAAATGGGATTAACCGGTACAATCCGGAAGAAGCAGCTTTTCAGAGGATCAGGCCCCATCAACAAGGGGATTTAGGAAACGATTATAATGTCACCAGTATCGTTTCGGCGGGAGACCATAGCTTATATATTGGTACTGACTATGGTTTGATCTGCTTGGATAGCAGATCAAACCAATATGTACCCATAAGTAATGATGCTGACGTGGCAAAAGAACTGGCAGGAGTCAGGGTGAGGTCATTATTCAATGCCAGAAACGGAGGTTTATGGATAAAGACATTGAATAGTATTTATTTTTTTGATCCTAAGGGAAGTAAATTACAGAAATACGAAAATTCAAGAGCGGATCAGGAAGAAAAGAATGAAAACCGGTTAAGTTCTGTTTTTGAGGACAGTCAAGGAAATGTGTGGGTAGGTGTTAGCAATGGACTGACGGTTTTGCGTCCATCTTCAGACACATTCAGATTTTTCGAAATTGATAGTTCACCAATACCTTCCATTTCCAGCGCTGTAAGGATAATCCGGGAAGATTACCAGGGAAATATTTGGGTGGGGACCTATGATGGTATTTACATCATCAATAAACAAAGAGATCGCATTTCATACCTTGTTCACGATGAAAACAATCCGAATAGTTTGAGTCAAAATTCCATTTATAGCATTTTTGAAGATAACAAAAAGGATATGTGGATCGGTACCTATGCCGGGGGAGTGAATCACTATGACAGAAGTTATGACCTGTTCAGGCATATTACGGCTGGTACCAATGACTCAAAACTTAATTACAAGGTAATCAGCTCGATTGTCGAGGATGAAAGCGGGGACCTTTGGATTGGTACAGAAGGAGGGGGGATAAATTATTATCAGCGGAAAACAGGTAAGTTCAGCTACTTTACCCACAGGGAGGGAAATGAAAAATCTTTGAGCACCAATAACGTCAAAGCGATGATCCAGGATCATCAGGGGAATTTCTGGATCGGGACACATGATGGAGGATTGAATTTCTTTGATCCTAATAAGCGCCCTTACCAATTCAAAAGGTATAAACATAGCATAGAAGACAGGAACAGTTTAAGTGATAATAGGGTCATTTCATTATATGAAGACGACCATAAGAAGATCTGGATCGGGACCTCAGGAGGTGGCTTGGATATGCTTGATCCGGCCACTGGTATCATCGAAAGAATCCCTGATCCGGAAAACAATGTCAGTACCATCATTTTTTCGATTATCCCCACAGCCCATCGGGACACCGTCTTGATAGGAGGGGATCGTGGTGTGGTAAAATTTAATGTATCCACAAAAGAATTTGTCCCGCTCAATTATATGCAACAGCATGGACGAGAACATTCTGCATGGGTGCTTTCCCTTCATGTGGAGGAAAATGGTCAAATATGGGTAGGGACAGAAGGGGAAGGCGTTTTTAGCTATGATCCGAAATCGCAAAGTTCCGTCCAATATGGTGTCAAGGATGGCTTGCCCAATGGGATCATTTTTGGCATCGTTCCGGACAATGACAATCATTTGTGGTTCAGTACCAACAAGGGCCTGTCAAGGATGAACTTGCTCACCAAAAAAGTCAAGAATTTTGATGCCTCTGATGGTTTACAAAGTAATGAATTTAATTACGGAGCTTATCTAAAAAATAAAAGAGGGGAGCTATTTTTTGGAGGGGCTAATGGACTGAATATTTTTAATCCTGATCAAATTAAGGAAAATGCTTTTATCCCCCCGGTGGCCATAACCTCTATCAGCGTTCATAATAAGCCTTATCTTAACATCACTGATGCTATTGAGCGGATAGACCTTGCTCACAACCAGGATGTGATTAATATGGAGTTTGTAGCGTTAAGCTATTCCCAGCCCGAAAAAAATCAGTATGCCTATATGTTGGAGGGCTTTGATAGCGACTGGAATTATATTGGTAACAAGCATGCCGCTACTTATACCAACTTGGATGCTGGGGATTATGTTTTTAAAGTAAAAGCATCCAATAATGATGGCTTGTGGAACGAGAAGGGGGCTTCTTTGTCGATCACAGTAAAGCCAGCCCCTTGGAAGTCCTGGTGGGCTTATCTCATTTATTCGGTAGTGCTCATTGCGATAGTAATGGTGATCAGGCATTATGTGCTCATTCGAATCAGGGAAAGAAATGAGCTAAGGGAGGAGCGTTTGGCTAAAGAAAGGATCGAGGAGGTCAATCAGTTAAAGCTTCAGCTGTTTACCAATATATCCCATGATTTCAGGACGCCACTAACCTTGATCATCGGTCCGTTGGAAAGATTGATCAAAAACAAAATGGGGGATCAATTTATACAAGGGCAGCACCAGGTCATGTTCCGAAATGCCAGCGTGCTGATGCAGCTGATCAATGAATTGTTGGATTTTAGAAAAAATGAGGCAGGGAAATTACAGCTTCAGGCCTCAAAAAACAATATTGTCACCTTTATCAGGGAAGTAAAAGAAGCGTTTGATGAAATTGCCCGGGCAAAGAACATCAAGTTTGAATTAGTGGCTGAAAATGAAGCGATAGAACTTTGGTTCGATAAGCTTAAACTCCAAAAAGTCCTCTTTAATCTTTTGTCGAATGCGTTTAAATTCACACCGGAAAAAGGGACCATTCAAATAAACATAGAAAAGCAACGCAGGCCTGCCAAGAGAGCCGGAAAAGGAAATTTGCTGATTAGCATCCAGGACAATGGAGATGGGATTCCTGAAGAAAATGTCAAGCATATCTTTGACAGGTTTTATCAGTTTGGCGACCGTTTAGGTTCTGGGATAGGCTTGGCCCTGAGCAAAAGTATTGTGGAATTGCACCAGGGAAGTATCCGTGCTGAAAGTGAACTTGGTAAAGGAACGAAGTTCGAAGTGAGGTTGCCCTTAGGGAAAAAACACCTGCTTCTGGACCAAATAGCCCTTCATGATGCCAGTGAAGATGAACTGCTTCATTTCGATAGACCGGTGATCATAGAGGAACTGATTGAAGAAGAAACCAATGAAAAGCATTCCAGTTCTGCTGCGGATGGCCGGTTCAGCTTATTGGTAGTAGAAGATAATCATGCGCTAAGGAAGCATATTTGCAGCATATTTGAAGAAGAATTTCACCTATACGAAGCATCCAATGGGGAAGAAGGGCTGAGCCAGGTGATGAGCCACCAAGTGGATCTGGTGATCAGTGATGTGATGATGCCAAAGATGGATGGGATGGAATTTTGCCATGCCGTAAAATCCAATATCAGGACCTCCCATATTCCTGTGATCTTACTGACAGCAAAGACTTCGGAGAATTACCAAAAATCAGGTTATAAGATTGGGGCGGATGCTTACATCACCAAGCCCTTTGATGCGGAAATCTTAAGTGTCCGGGTATCCAATCTCATCAAATCAAGAATTTCTTTAATAGAAAAATTCAAAAAGGACCTCATCCTTCAGCCAAAGGAAATTACCACAAGTTCTGCAGATGAGGAATTTCTTAAGAATGCCATCAGCATTGTAGAGGAAAATATGCAAAACACTGATTTTAATGGTAACGCATTTGTCAGTGAAATGGGGATGAGCAGGTCCGTCATCTATAGGAAGCTGAAAGACCTGACTGATCAATCTATCTCTGAATTTATCAGAACCATTAAGCTAAAAAGGGTGGCGCAGCTGCTGAAGGGCACACAAAGGAGCATTTCAGAAATAGCTTTTGACCTTGGTTTTAA
>NZ_BAAHAP010000035.1:11055-59392 GCF_054777495.1 Echinicola sediminis
GTACTTTAGGGAATCTTTTAAAGCGCTGTTTGATTGCCTGCCCTCAGAGTACAGAAACCGGAAAGACGAAGGGGCAGAAAAGGAATAAGGAAATATGCTGGTTTCACCGAATTATGTCAGTAGATTAAAAAATACTGCGATTATCCGTAATTACATCAGTAAATTTATTTCTCACGGATTCCACAGATCTACCTGGCGTCAGACAGGATTACACGGAATTAAAAATCTTTTCTGTGGGCTTCTGTGCATTCTGTGAGAGATGGTTTGCTAATTTAAAGCTACTGGTGTCTTTGGGGATATACATAAAAAATACTAACAGGATTGTACGCGATTATACCAGTAGCATCAGAATTCACAAAGTGTTCCCCGCAAATCTCGCAGATCTCCGTGGACTCTTTGATATTGAACTGGCAGCATTTCAGGGTACTTTTATAATGAAGTCCAATGGTATAGCGGCGTTTAATTAAAAGTCCTGAATGTTATTCCGCTGATTTCGCAGATGACCGCAGGTGCTTTATTTATAAATAGAAGTCTTTTGTTTTTCACTTTTTAGAGGAGATAGGCCCTTATTAGGCATTTTGAACTATTTCCCCCCTGAAATAAAAATAATAACCCTCCCAATGTTATCATTAGATCAGGAAATTTATAGGGATGTCTAAAGGCTTAAAAATGAGTGTTTTTTGAGCCAATCAGTTAACCTAAAATCTACCCGATGAAAAACTTTACACTATTATTATTCTTATTTTGGTGCTTGTCCTTTAATGCGCTGTATGCACAGATAGGGCAACTAGGGGCAAATTACTGGGAGCCCATTGGGAACTGCTCCATTGCGACGGTCAATTCTGACGGAGACAACGGAGATGGGCTGGGCGATGGGGCCCAGCAATGTCAAAATCTATCCTCAACGGCAGGAAATGGACTTTCCTATACCTTTGGGGGCAGTATGCAGCAGGGACAAAGCTTGAGTTTCGAAAGTTATGTTTACAATCCAAATGTATCCTACGTAAGGTTAAAAGTGGAACTCTATAACCTCACGGATGGTACTGCTTTGGTTACAGCAGGGCCCGTTTCGCTTACCTCCGGGGTGGTTCATCAGTTTGCGCTGGATTATACGCCCTTAGCTTCTGATGAGGGAGATACTCTACAGGTAAGGTATATCAGGACAGATGATGGCAATTCTGCCCGTACTTTTGCGATTGATAATGCCCGCTTAAACGGGGCGTATTTATATCCCGAGGCAGCTCCGGAACCCAGTTGTTTTGACCAGGCAGGGCAAGAAAAAGGCTGGGGAGTTATAGGAAGCATTAACCTGGCTCATGTAAGCAACGATCCCGATAATGGAGACGGTCCGGGAGATGGAGCCCTGTCTGTAAAGTCTGCCGCCAATGAGCCCTATCAAGGGGTATATTATCCATTTGACTGTTTGATGCCCAACGGTCAAAAACTGGAAGTGAAAGCATTTCTGTACAATTCGGCCAGTTCCTATGTGAAAGTAAAACTCGAATTGTTCAATAAAACCGATAGTGTACTTTTAAATGCTGTTACCAAGACGCTGGTTCCTACCCAAAATCCTAATGATGTATTGAGCTTGAATTATTTTACCCGGGCATCTGATGAAGGTGACGAACTTGAATTGAGATTGGTAAGAAATGACGATGGCAATACAGTGCGCTTTTTCAATATAGACTATGTGACCATTAACCAAGGGGTACTTAATATCGATATTATTCCTCCTCCGTTGAGCCCTGATTGCGCACTGGGGGTAAATATCGAACCGGATATACCCTTGGAATCCGTTTCAGCGGCACAGGTTCAGGAAGTAGAGCAGATTTATGGAAAATTACAGGATTATGTTTTGGGTACTGCTTTGGCTGACAATTTTCAGGATCAATACGATGCGGCAACCCAAGCTTATCTGTCACTAAACCTCACAGAGGAAAATGGTGAAGTGTTTGGAGAACAAATTGATTTTGGCGCAGCAGGGGAAATAATCAAGCAGTTTTCCAAGTACTTACACTTTGTAGATGGAAATGACAGTACCACTATGGCGAGGGCTTCCCGTCTGATCACTATGGTTTCGCAGTATTATTGCCGGGGACTGATCAGCAGGGACTATAATTCGTATGCTTTTAGGGATTTTTCCCAACCGGTAATGACCCTGAGGGATTATTTGTCAGACGCCGTAAAGGACCAATTCGCTTATGTCTTGTTTGTCCAAACAGAATATTTCCAGCATTTCTGGGGAGATTACGAGTTGGGTGATAATTACAATATAGATTGGATTTCCAATCTATCCCCAAGTCTATTTATGTATGCCGAATGGAGATATCCCGATGATGATCAGGAAAAGGTCCGCTATATGAAAGGGGCAAGCAGGTATTTGGAGCGTTTTCTGACTGTTACGGACGGGAAAGAAGGTGGTATCAAAGCGGATGGAACGGGCTTCCACCACAAATCGGCTTACGATGGCTACTTGTATGCTTTTGGAAGAGCCGCACTTTTGGTGTCCTTTATGGATGATACTTCCTTTCAGATTGGTGAGGAACACTACAAGGTGCTGAGAAATGCCATGTACCTTCAGAGAATGGTTTCCAATGATGGAAACATGCGGGCTCTGTCACTGGTGGGCCGTAACCCTCAATCGAGGTACATGTCCACCGGTCAAGCAGATATCAAGCGCCTGGCGATCAGTGGAGGGAAGATTTTGGGATTGAATACTGCAGACCCTTTGCTGGCAGGTTTCTATAACCGTAATTATGGCCCAGAACCGGAATTTAACTATAACTCCGAGGCCCCTTATGAAAATGGCTTCATCCAATTCAACCACGCCCATGCAGGAGCCTACAGGCATAATGACTGGACCGCTGTAATCCGAGGCTTTAGCGATAATATGTGGGGGGCTGAACTATATGAAACCACCAACCGCTACGGAAGGTACCAGTCTTATGGGGCTTTGGAAATTCTTTATACCGGAGGTACTTCGCTAAATGAAAATGGCTATGATGTATCCACTTGGAACTGGAATTACAATCCCGGCACCACCACCATTGTTCTTCCTTGGGATAAGCTTCATGGGGAAAGAAGCCGTATTGATGAAAAACAGGCTTACCGTTTTGCTGGTTCATTGGCTTTTGGAAATAAAGGAGAAGAGCTTGGTGTACTGGAAAATAATTATGGGACCTATGGCCTCTTTGCAATGGATTTTCAGGAAGTGGCACCTCAGGGCTTTGGTTTAGTCTATGGCCCCAATACCCATAATGATACTTTCAAATGGAAAAAATCAAATTTTGCCTTTCAGGACATCATCGTATGTCTGGCTACAGGAATCAGCAATAATGACAGTATCCATCCAACCGTGACCACGCTCTATCAAAGAATGGCGGACAGCCAAAGCGGGGCAGCGGTGAACGAGATTTCTCTAGATTTAAACGGGGAAAGTACTTTTAGTGGCAATCAAGACAACTGGCTGCTCAATACCTACAATACCGGATTTTATATTTATGAAGGCAGTGGTGACTTGAAAGTATGGAAGGGAAGCCAGCAAACACCTAACTATAACGAAATTGATCCAACGGCTTATACTGATAATCCCATTGGTGATTACATCATAGGTTACCTTGATCATGGGACAGCCCCGCAGGATTTGAGTTATGAATACCTTATCAAACCCAATGCGTCCGCCGGGGATATGCAGGATATCGCCAATGAGAAACCCTATTCGGTAATGGAAATGGGCCCAGATAGGCATGTGGTAAAATTCCATGCAGACAGTCTGTGGGGCATGGCTTTGTTTACGCCATCTGCTGATATGGGAATTCCAGGTGCTTTGGTGAAAGGCAATGATGAAGCATGTTTGGTGATGTATGAAAAGCGTGATGATAATTTTGCAAAGCTGTCAATTACCCATCCTGATCTTGGATTTGATTTGAACGGAAGCACCGTAAATATAGAAAAGGACATTCAACTGACACTGAACGGTCAATGGTCATTGGCCGCTCCCAATGCTTCTGTTAATTTGGTAGAGGCTTCGGACAGCACCACCACTTACCAATTTCATGTCGTGGATGCTATGCCAGTCGAAATTGAATTGGTAAATACCGTTTTCCTGAACCGGTTTAAAACTAAGGTGAAAATATTACCACAAGGCTTACAAAATTTAATGGAAGGACAAAGCAAAACGCTGCAAGCAAAGGTTTTTCCTTCAATCATTAAAAATAGGCAACTGTTATGGAGTTCCAGTGATACCACCATCGTTTCTGTTGATGACAAAGGTCAAATAATGGCCTTATCAGAAGGAAGCGGTTATGTATATGCAGAGGATGTGCTGACAGGAGAGTTTGACAAAGTCAAGGTGATCGTTCGAAAGAAAAAAAATCAGTTAGTTTTCTACCCGAATCCGGCCAGAACAAACATAACCATCAAACTAGAGGGGATGAAAGCCTACTACATTTATGATTATTTTGGAAATCTGAAATTATCCGAAGATAAGGTGAGTAGTGATCAGATAGAAGTGTCCTTGCATGGACTTAGCAGAGGGGTGTATGTATTGAAAGTAATGGATCAGTCCAATAGCTTAAATACCTCCCTGCTTTTTAAAAGGTAAAGAAAGTAACCTATTAACCAAAGAGTCAAGAGGCTGTCTCATAAGTCATGATCGGAATCTGCTGCCAAATATTCTAGGGGTATAGGATTTCTGATCGCTTGCGATGACGTGATTATAGAAATTATCTTGGTTAGGTTTCTTAATTGAAATCTACGGGTTTTGGCGGCAAGTTGTATGCTCTATTGCTATTAATCCGGCCAAAACATGACCCTTTCGGGTACTTTAGCCTGGGGCTGCCACCCCAGGCTATTATAAGTTCGCCCCTTTGGGGCGGGCCCTTTCTCCACTGACGCACACACTACAACGAAATACTATTTGTGTAGGCCCCATAGAAATCCACTTATGAGACAGGCTCTTTTTTGCCCACCCTGATAGATGCGGATAATTAATGAAACCATATTCTCTGTTTGGTCTGGTATAATTGCATGGTGTCAGACCCATCCCTTAGTAATTTTTCTTATTCTTTCACATGAATTTTTCCCAGCTCCATAGAAAAGAAGCTGAAAGACAAGCTATCTCAATTATGATGAATACTTAAGTACGATACAACGTATCAGGAAAATCGCATTTAACAATCCCAATGAAAGGAACCCTTCTAGGGCTAATATTTTCTATTTAAACCCTCGAAGGGTTTTTACCCTTAAGACGATTTTCCTGCACTTATTAAATAATAGCAAAACAAAATAAGATCAATGTAGGGGGGATAATGTGTTTTTGTACAGAAATAGTCCAAAATAGCCCTTCAGGGGCTTTTTTGAACCATTACCCCCTCCAGATTGAACACATACCCCTCTAGCTTCCATGGGGAATTTTCCAGATTTGTAAGAGATAACCAATAAAACAACTTCATATGATTACAGCTTTAAAAATATTTAATAAACCCTTGCTGTATTTGGGAGTGGGTGCGGCCTTAAACTTATCATTAGGTGCTTCGCTTACCCCTGCCAATGCAAGCGTACTTCCTCTTAGTAGCGTAGAGGAAGTTCCTTATCAAAAGGAAGTAAAGGGTATGGTAAGTAATGAGTTTGGGGAGCCGCTTATGGGGGTCGCTGTACTTGTCAAAGGAACCAGTGTAGGTGTGGTGACGGATTTGGACGGGAACTTTAACTTAAACAATGTGCCTGACGATGCGGAATCCCTGATATTTTCATTTATCGGAATGAAAACGCTTGAGCTGCCCATCCAGACAAATGGGGACATGAAAGTGGTGATGGAAGAAGATGTTTTTTCTATTGAAGAACAAGTAGTCATCGGTTATGGAACTACTCGTAAGAGTGACCTGACGGGGGCCGTTTCCAGTGTAAATTCCAAGGATTTTGAAAAGCAGCCGGTAACCAGGGTAGAAGATGCCCTGCAAGGAAGGGCTGCAGGTGTACAGGTGATCAAAGGTTCCGGGGTTCCCGGTTCGGATGTACAGATCAGGATTCGGGGTGCCAACTCCATCAATGGCAACAACCAACCTTTGGTCGTGATCGATGGGGTAATTGGAGCTGATCTTCGATCGATCAATACCAATGACATTGCCTCGATGGAAGTACTTAAGGATGCTTCAGCTACAGCCATTTATGGTTCTCGTGGTGCAAATGGGGTGATTTTGGTCACTACCAAAAGAGGAGATGGAAAAGCCAAGGTTGACCTGAGTGCATTTACCTCAGTATCATCAGTAGCCAATAAAATTGATATTCTCTCCCCAGAGGAGTTTGGAAGCATTCATAATCTTCCTGTAATCAATGGAGGCACAGACTGCCAAGAAGAATATTTCCAACAGGGTGTAGCCAATAATGTTCAGCTATCCGTCAGTGGGAAAAATGACAAGGTAGGTTACTTTATTTCGGGAAACGTGCTGGACCAAAGTGGCATTGCCCTGAATTCTGATTATTCCAGGTACTCTTTAAGGGCCAATATCGATACGGAGATTACGGATAAGTTTTCCGTCCAGCTAAACATGTATGGAAGCAGCGAAAAGACTTTAAACTTGGTAGATGGAGGAAGTTCTTCATCCCCGGATGAAAGGGCAGGTATTGTAGCGGTTTTGGGATGGGATCCTACCTTACCGCTCAGGGATGAAAACGGCAATTATAACCTGCTTTCTACGAATGGTTCAGGGCTGATCAATCCGATAGCGCAAAGATTGGAATCGCAAGCACAGTCCACTATCGGAACGGTCAATACCAATCTGAACTTGTCTTATCAATTCAACGATAATTTAAAACTTACTGTATTAGGTGGTTTGATCCATAGAAATGTGTTGGGGGAATCTTATTATGGCGTACCTGCAGGTACGGTGCTTAGTCCACCTACCGGTGGCGGATCAATCCGACAAAACACCACCCTTCAAAACAGCAATATCCTGACCTGGGACAAAAGTTTTAACGATCATAATTTGAAGCTGACCGGTCTGTTTGAATTCCAACAGTTTGTCAATAAGGGGTTCAATGCAAGTGCTGGACAGTATTCTATCCCCGCCAATTTTTATTCCCTGGACTTGGGAACCAATCAAAGAGTCAATGCCACCTATAGTAAGAGCCAGATTGTTTCTTATATGGGAAGGGCGGAGTATAATTACCTGAGAAAGTTGTTTGTGACGGCTACACTCAGAACAGATATTTCCTCCCGGTTCCGTCCAGAAAATCAAGTCGGTGTATTCCCTTCCGGCTCTGTTGCTTACCAGTTTGAAAATGTGGCAGGGGAGGTGATCGAAACACTAAAACTAAGAGCAGGTTACGGGGAAACCGGTAACCAGGCCATTGCTCCGTATTCCACCTATAATACGCTGAATACGGGGCAGGATTATCCGATCAATGGTACATCCATTGCCAGTGGTTTGGTGCTGGGACCTTTGGCCAATCCTGATCTGACCTGGGAAACGACCAAACAAAGTAATATAGGGGCAGACCTTACCTTCCTATATGGCAAGTTTAACCTAAGCATCAATAAGTACTGGAAAAACACAGTGGACCTATTGTTGGCTGTGCCGATCCCTGGATTTGTAGGAGGTGGTTCCATCACGCGCAATGTGGGAGAGGTGTTTAATGGAGGATGGGAATTTAACCTTCAGACCCACTTGGTCAATACGCCCAAGTTTCAGTGGGATGTCAATACCAATTACTTCTTCAATACCAATGAAATAAAAAGTCTTACTTCTGAACAGCATCAGATCCTGATCAGCCCGGTTGGGGGAGTTTCCAATACCACTGGTGCCTATGTGCTGCTTCGAGAAGGGATGCCTATGGGACAGTTTTATGGGGCCACTTTCTTGGGAACCTACAAAACAGGTGAAACCGGTGGTACCCCCGGTGACGCCAAATACCTCGAGGATGAGAATGGGGATGTGGTATTGGATGTAATAGGGAATGGTACACCAAAGCATAACTGGGCCATCAATAATACCATGACATGGGGCAACTTTGACCTCAACTTCCTGATTCGGGGTGTACATGGCTTTGATGTGATGAACTTTACCAGAGCCAAAATCTCTATGGGAGGAGGAGTGCAATCCCTGCCTACCTATGGGGAATACAGAAATAGGTGGACTGCAGAAAATGAAACGGAAGTTCCCGTATCCGGAAATCTGTTGATCAATTCAACCCGGTTTATGGAGAAGGGTGATTTTGTAAGGTTAAGTAACCTGTCCCTCGGATACACATTGAACAACACCAACCTATTCAGGAGCTTCCGGATTTATGCCAGTGCGCAAAACCTGTTTACCATCACCGATTATAGCGGTTATGACCCAGAGGCCAGTTCGATAGGTGCGGGCAGTGGCGCGGCATCTTCCATAGATTATGGTGCCAACCCCAATGCACGGACCTATACTTTCGGTGTCAATATTGGATTTTAATTAAATGAAGAGGACGATGAAAAATATAACAATAAAGCTAGCTGCATTACTGATGTTGCTATCCAACCTGGCCATCAGTCCAGGATGTACACTAGAAGAAGACCCTTCTGAAGCAAGGCTGGATCCCGGATCCCTCAACTCTCAGGAAGCTTTGGAGGCCGCGGTAGTGGGAATGTACCGTACGTTTACAACAGGAGCCCAGTGGGCCCATTCTTGGATGAGGTATTATGGAGCGGATGATATCACCACCCATAGCGGGAAAAACAAACAAGGGTTCAGGGAGGCAGATAGAATGGAAATGACTTCTTTGACCCCTGGGGTTCAGTTGGCCTATGACCCGTATTATGCGACCATCAAAGAGGCCAATAATATCATCGAAAATGAAGTGAACATCGCTACAGGGGATCGTGAGACGCTTGATGCCTTGATCGGTGAGGCTTATTTTCTGAGAGCATTTTGCTACTTCCACTTGGTAAGGACTTTTGGGAGGGTTCCCTTGGTGATTGATACGGATATTACCGAAAACGCCAAAAAAGGAAGGTCTGAGATCTTGGAAATTTACCAGCAAATAGAAAATGATTTTCTGAAAGCCGAGAGCATGCTGCCTGTTAAATACCCCGGTGTGGAGGCTGCCATCCGACCAAACAGTGGCTCTGCCCGTGCCTATCTGGCCAAAGTGTATATGCATTGGGCAGGATGGCCTTTGAAAGACAATGCAAAGTACGCCATGGCGGCCAGCAGTGCCAAGCAGGTTATCGATAATGCGGAAGCCCACGGATTTGCGTTGGTGCCGGATATGGGAACCCTTTGGTCCATCAAAAATGAAAATAGGTTTAATACGGAAATCGTGTTTGGATTGGGACATGCTGCAGACCTTAATGTTGGGGCGTATTCAAACAGGTATACCGGCAGGGGCGGATATCCGGGGGATGTCAATGGATGGAATGAACTCTTCGCCGAGATCGGCTTTTTTAGGGAATTTCCAGAAGGACCTAGAAAGGAAAAAACCTATCGAACTGAAGTGGAATTCAGGGGAAATACCATTCACTGGGAGGATTTTCAAGACGAGAGGCACCCCATGTTCCTAAAAGTGACCGGGTATCAGGATGAAATTTCCACCACCAATTCGGTGACCATGATGACCACCTATTTTATGCGGTATGCAGATTTACTTCTGATGTATGCGGAAGCAGAAGGAAGGTCCGGCGGAAACAGCGCAGAGGCCTGGGAGGCACTCAATATGGTAAGACGAAGGGCTAATGACCTGCAAGTGGACCAGCCGGAACCCACAGTTGATTTGGCCGCAGGGGATTTAGCCGAACTGGCATATACCGAGAGGAAGTGGGAACTGGCCGGTGAATTTAAGCGATGGGATGACCTGACCAGAATGGAAAGGGTTGCTGATGCTCTGGCCAGTAGGTCTTCTGAAGAACTGGTCGGTCCTGTAACAGGCGATACCAGTCCTGCCAACTACTTTGCTGAGATTCCAGAGGCTGAACTGACAAAGGCGCCGCAGTTAAGGGAATAAAAGAAAAATACAAATGCCCCATCAAGATAATCTCTAGTTGCTCAAAGAGGAGGGAGGAGGCCCTTGGCTTCTTTCCCCTCTTATTTGGCAAAGGAGGCATTGATGAGGGAAGGTTCTAGGACATGGTTTTCTCTAGGTTTATAGGGGGATGCTTGATTGTGATGTGGTTTTTTACCATGGACATGCCTAGGTCAACGAAGGTGTTCCCAAGCCTTCTGAAAAGATAAGAAAAGATAATTTATTGTTGTGTATGAAATTTATAACAAATCAACTGCCTACTGTTTTTGTTGCAAAATCAACGAAGATAGTTTTATTCGTACTTTTGATAACAAGTGCTTCCTGTAAGCAAAGGACCAATGAAAAAGAATCCATGGTCCAGCCTGTACACTTTTTAGAGGAAGTGAGCTTTGATGAAAAGCAGGCCATAAAGGCTTGTAGGGATCAATTGGATGTTACCATCACCAAACTGACCGATCTCAGCAAACATCCCAGGCTGATAGAAACCGGTGAAAAGGAATGGAAGCAGATAGCCAATAATGAGTTGGTGTGGACTTCAGGATTTTACCCTGGAATACTTTGGTACATGTATGACCTTACAAAGGAAGATAAATGGAAGCAGGAAGCCATCAAAAGGACAGAGGTTTTTGAGGATTTCCAATACATCACCGAGCACCATGATATAGGGTTTATGATGTTTCCAGCCTATGGAAACGGTTATGAATTGGGGAATAAAAAAGAATATAAGGACATTTTACTGACATCTGCGGCCTCATTGGCTTCAAGGTATAACCCTAAGGTAGGGGCCATTAAATCCTGGTCAAACAAAATGCATCCGCGATGGAAACAGCATATTACCATAATTGACAATATGCTCAATTTGGAACTGTTGTTTTGGGCTGCAAAGCATGGAGGAGATCAAAAGTTCTACGATATCGCTGTAAAGCATGCCGAGACCACCATGGAAAACCATTTTAGGGAAGACTATACCTCATGGCATGTATTGGAATATGATTCGCTGACGGGAGAAGTAATGCACCGGCACACCAAACAGGGCTACAGTGATGATAGCCGCTGGTCCCGCGGACAGGCCTGGGGAGTATATGGGTATACCATGGTATATCGGGAAACCATGGACGATAAGTTTTTGGACTTTGCAATAAAGATCACTGACAAATACCTGGAGTTGTTACCTGAAGATATGGTGCCTCACTGGGACTTTGATGTGCCCAATAAGGACAAGGAAGAAAGGGATGCTTCCGCTGCCGCGGTGGCGGCATCTGGAATTTTGGAATTGAGTACTTTGGTAGAAAATCCTGAATTGAAGGAAAAATATTACCGTGCTGCGGTCAAAATGCTGGCCTCCTTAAGTTCTGACAAGTATTCTGGAGCGGGAAAAGCGGATTCGTTTTTGGTTCATTCCACCGGGGCCAAATCTTTGGGACATGAGATCGATGTCGCGTTGATCTATGCTGATTACTATTATATCGAAGCACTGGATCGGTTGAAGAAAATTAAGGGGGATAATACGATATGAAAAACCTGATGGCTCAACATCTTTGGATGATTGTTTTCTTTTTAACCTTTGGATGGTTTTCCTGTTCAGAAAAGGAGCAGGAGGTGGTCAAAAAGCCCAACCTGCTCTTTATTTTTCCTGATCAACTGCGAAATGCTTCCATCGGGATAAACAATCAAGACCCGGTGATTACTCCCCATATGGATCAGCTGGCACGAGAGGGTATGGTGATCCAAAATGCCATCAGCAATTTTCCTCTGTGCAGTCCTTACCGGGCCATGCTGATGACCGGCAAGCTGCCCTATCATAACGCCGTACTTACCAACTGTAATTCCAAAAGGTACCAATATGGGAACTCATGGAGGAAGGAGGACATCAGTTTTTCGGATGTTTTGGTAGCCAATGGCTATGATGCAGGTTATGTGGGAAAGCTCCATTTGACCTCTCCACCTCCATTGGAGGGATCGGACTCGGTTATTTGGGATGCTTATACTCCGGTAGAAGAGCGCCATGGTTTCAATTTTTGGTACAGTTATGGGACTTTTGACCAGCACTTTAAGCCTCACTATTGGGTAAATGATGCCCCCAAAGAAGACCTGAAATATGTGGATGAATGGTCGGCAAAGCATGAAGCCGACGTCATCATCGACTACATCAATAATAAAGGAAAGAATCAAAGAGATGAGGACAAGCCCTTTGCCATGTTTTGGTCGGTCAATCCCCCGCATCCTCCATACCCTTTGGTTCCGGACAAGTATTTGGAACCTTACCGGGATAAATCATTGGAGGACCTTTTGGTGCGGGCAAATGTAAACTTGGATGATTTGGACAGTTCTTTGGCCTTTCATTGTGGTGCCACCAGGGGCAAAGCCGAATTGGCCAGAGACCATGTGCGGGACTATTTTGCCATGGTAACCGGTGTGGATGATCAGATAGGAAGGGTTTTGAAGGCATTGAAAGCCCAAGGACTGGAAGAAAATACGATTGTGGTGATTACCTCTGATCATGGAGAGATGATGGGCAGTCATGGTTTGATGTCTAAGAATATTTGGTATGATGAGGCCATCAATGTTCCCTTTATTATCAAATGGCCGGGGAAAATAAAGCAAGGCCAGCAAAGCGACCTGTTTGTCAGTGTGACCGATGTGATGCCGACACTCTTGAACATGATGGGGGCAAAAGATGGCCTTCCCAATGATTTGGATGGGAGGGATCTCTCAAAACAGCTTATTGACAATTCCAGTGGAGGAGCAGATTATGCCCTTTACTATTTTATCAAGGAGGGAGCACCCGGTTCTGGTCACAGGGGGATCAAAACCCCTAAAAATACCTATGTGGTTACCGTAGATGATACCAATAAGGTACGGGAATTTTTATTTGACAATGTCAATGATCCGTTTCAGATGAACAATATGGTCCAGGCAGATCAAAAACTGGCGACTGCCTTAAGGGAACAGCTGTTTGCTGCTTTGAAGGAAAAGAAGGATCCTTGGTTAGAAAACTATCGCTCATTTTTGTAAACATTCACTATGGACATGGCTATAAGAGGGTGGATTATGCCTAAAAGGTGGTACGGCCCGATAAAAAACTGTTGGGTTCTACTGTTATGGCTTTTGATAGGCTGTTCATCAAACGGAAGAGAGCAAGAAGGGTTCAAGGTCAGCTTTGACCATGAAAATTTCCTTGAGGAAAATGATTCGTTTTACTCAGGTGATTTGAGTGTTTGGAAGGTGAAGGGTGGAAAATTAATCTGTTTGGTGAGCAAGAACAATCAGTATTTAATGATGAAAAACTTCCAAATGAGAGAGCAAAAGAGGAAAATAGTGATAAGTACCAAACTGGGCTTTTACAACCGTTCCATTGCGAAAAGCGGAGGAAACTGGGTGGGGTTCTGCATTGGTTGTGGAAATGAGGGAGATGTTCCTTTCAACCCTATAGGCTTAAAGGCAGGCATTAGTACAAATGGTTCAGTGTTCATAGGAGAACCAAGTGCTGATCATGTCACCACGGCTTTGCTCAGTAACATGGACCAGGAGTTGGGGCTGGAGATGAACGTAAGTTCAGATGGTATCACCAACGCTGTGAGTTTAAAAGTGATGGCAGCTAGCAGTGGAAAAACCCTTGCCCATATTTCCAAAAGGGATATTAGCTCAAGGGAGTTGGAAGGAATGATCGGCCTGGTCAGTGATTTTGATCATCATCAAGCGCTTGAAAACTTCAAAAGTGTCTATTTCACTGATTGGGAGATTTCAGGTGAGACCCTTAAAGATTAAATAGAGTTTGTGAGGGGAATAAGCTGTCATCAAATGTTAAATGTCACAAGATTAATATTGTTTTCAATGAGTAATAAAATTGCCTTTTTAACAGTATGCTTTATGTGGATGCTGGCCTCAAATGCTTTGGCGCAAGAAGCTAAACCATTTGTAGAGTCATTTGAGTCCGGTATTGTTCTGGAGAATTATCATTCTTCAGAAAGTTCTGAACTTCAGCTGAGTGATGAACACCGAAGGTTTGGGCATAAGTCCCTGAAATGGAAATGGAGTAAAGCAGGAAGTAGTTTTCGAACAGCCTATTTTGAAGAGTTGAAAAGCGACACGGAAAACCTGACCTATAACTCCTTATTTCCAAGCAGTCCCACCTTTATTTTTTCCATTTACAATGAACAGCCACAGGAAGGGAATTTGAAAATAGCTTTTTTTAAGGAGGATGAAGCGTGTGTTTGGTTTAGTGTGGGTCTAGATTTTTCTGGATGGCGGACCATGAGGGTGCCCTTTTATGAGATGGAGGGAGATGCTCCCGAAAAGGTGGTGCAGGTGGATTATGATTCTGTAGAGCTCATCAGTGATGCTCCAAGCGGTACCTTATATTTCGATGATGTTATCTTTTCGCAATACCAGGATGACCGGTTCCAATACCCAGATGTGATGGTTCCTTTTATTAAAAGTGACCAAGACCACAGCGTAGATCACTGGATGCCTTTGATGGCCAACTTGGAAATGATGGAATCCCTGAAAGTCGAAGAGCTGAGTGAAGGGGAAATGAAAAGTTTAGAGGTCATTCAGCAAAGGATCAACGAAGAAGTGTTCCCCAAAAAGAAAACGGTAGACGATGATTTGGTGGAGAAAGAGTTTGCCCGCTTGGGTATAATAGACCGTAACGGGAATGTTTTGGGACCTCCATTGACTTACTTGCAAAGGGAATATTATTATGATAGCCTTCAGCAAGGTCCAAAAATCCACCATGATATCAGTGATTTTGGAAAGGTGATCAAGCACCTAGCAGAGGATTACCTTTTGACCTCAGATGTCCAGAATGGACATAGTAAAAAATACAAGCAAATGTTCTTGTTGGCTTCCAGGTATTATTTGGACCAAGGTTGGCAAAAAGGGAGTTCAGGCGGATCCCGCCACCATGTCGGCTATGCTACCCGTGAGCTGACGGAGGCTTTTTACCTGATGAGAGGGCCATTGGCTGAGGAAGGTTTGCTTGAGCCTGTTGGGGAAAGCTTACAGTGGCTGACCAATCTAGGGATGATATTGGGTGAGGAGAAAGATTTTCTTGTCAATATTGACTACCTCAATACTCAATCTTATTATCATTTACTGCAGCTATTTTTGGCCGAAAGCCCTGAAAAAAGAGTGGCCCTTTTGAAAGCCTATTCGAATTATCTGAATGTTATTCTCGGCCAGCAGGATAAGGAATGGGGGTTCAAGGCAGATGGTACGGCCTGGCACCATAGTGGGCATTATCCAGCCTATGCGATAGGGGCATTTTCCCAGGTGCCAAAGATAGTGTACAGCTTGTCAGGAACTCCTTTTCAAGTGGGAAAGGAAGGGCATGTGAATTTCAAAAAGGCATTTTTGACCACCGCTGAGTACAGCCAGCGATATGATTGGGGATTCTGGTAGGCATCCTTTTCAGGGTAATAATATTCGATCGCTCAAGCGTCCCTATGAGCTAATGGCAAAAGGGGGAAGTCCAGATGGCAAAGATAGTATTGACTGGGAAGTGGCGGCTGCCTATTTGCATTTGTGGGGTGATGATAAAAGTGATTTTACAGCTACTCTGAGGCGTTTAGGAATCCAAGAAATCAACTTACCTGAGTACAAATCCCTGCCTTATGGAGCCACAGCCATCCATCGAAGAAAAGACTGGGCTGCCATCATCAAAGGTTACAGCAAATATGTATGGTCTTCAGAGATCTATGCCAACAGCAACCGTTATGGGAGGTATCCTGCCAATGGCACCGTACAGCTATTGAGTGAAGGCGGAGAAGAAGGGAGCGGATTTGTACAGGAGGGATGGGATTGGAACAGGTTCCCGGGAGCCACCATAATTTATTTCCCATTGGAAGAGCTGGAGACAGACCGTGCATTGCTGATGTTTCTTTCTCAAGAAAGCTTTGCGGGGGCAACATATATGGATGGAAATGGGGTTTTTGGAATGAAGCTCAATGAAAGCAAAGGACGGAATGCTGACGGACTGGTGGCTGACAATGAGGTGGCTTTTCCTGGAAAGCTCAAGGCATTTAAATCAGTATTTTCTTTTGGGGATAAGTTGGTTTGCATTGGAACGGGCATTTCCAGTGAGGACAAGGATCATCCCGTGCAAACCAATCTTTTCCAGACTGCTTTGACCAAGGAGCATCAAACACTCAAAATTCCAAGAAAACAACTTGATGATTTTCCGATTGAAGGGAATACCTATTCTTGGATCATTGATCCCTATGGAAATGGTTATCATATCCTGAATGGGCAAAGCATCCATTTTAAGAAAGAAAAACAACAGTCCTATCACAACAAGTATTCTATCAATACAGGAGCCTTACACGGGCCTCCATGGGGGAATGGAACAAAATCCACCGAAGGTGAATTTGCCACTGCCTGGTTGGATCACGGACTGGAACCAGAAGAAGCTTCCTATCAATATGTTATTTATCCCTTCCTTGCAGAAAAGGAGCAACTGGAATTTGCCAGAAGGATAAGTAATAAGCCTGACTTTAAAGTACTAAGGGCAGATAAAGCGGCTCATATTGTAAAGGATATGACCTCCCTGACTACGGCCTATGTTATTTTCGATGCTGATGCGGTCCTCCAAGAAGGAGTACTCCATAAAGTTTCAGCGCCATCTTTGTTCATGGTAAAGGAAGAAAGGGGCAGGTACCTAAAGATAAGCGGGGTGAACCCTGATCTTAACTTTCCAGAAAATCCCAAAAAGAAAAATGGATATAACAATTTCAGCCGGCCTGTTCCGCTGCACCTAACGATTGAAGGAAGATGGGAACTGGAAGAAGGAGAGGCAGTGGTAAATTGGGACGGACAATCCGAGACGACGGTAATTAAACTGGAATGTGTCGATGGATTTCCCCAAAACCTCACCTTAAAGAAAAATTAAAACTGCTCGTAAAGAAAAAAGGATAATCAACATCAAAAGATAGTATAGAGACAAATTCATGAAAGAACTATTTGATTTATCGGGAAAAGTGGCCTTGGTGACTGGGGCAACGCACGGTCTGGGAATGGCCATGGCAAGCGCATTGGCCAAAAGCGGAGCTACGCTTTTGTTTAATGATATCAGTCAAGAAAAAATCGACAGGGCAAAGAAGGAATATGCCGTTAATGGTATCAGTGCCCATGGATTCCTTTTTGATGTGACCGATGCACTCGCGGTGGATCACAAAATCACTGAAATGGAACGGGAATTCGGTCCGATCGATATTTTGGTGAATAATGCGGGGATCATCATGCGGGTGCCAGCATTGGAAATGGAACCGTCTGATTTTAAAAAGGTGGTGGAAGTGGATTTGATTTCGCCTTTTATTGTGTCCCAAAGAGTCGCCAGGAGTATGAAGGAAAATGGAGGTGGCAAAATCATCAATATTTGTTCGATGATGAGTGAGCTTGGAAGAGATTCGGTAGCTGCCTATGCCGCTGGTAAGGGCGGGCTGAAGATGTTGACCAGAAACCTGGCCACAGAATGGGCCAAATACAATATTCAGGTCAATGGCATAGGACCTGGGTATTTTGCGACTTCACAGACGGCCCCTATCAGGGTGGACGGGCATCCTTTTAATGACTTTATCATCAACAGAACCCCTGCCGGAAGATGGGGCGATCCTGAGGACCTGCAAGGGACTACTGTTTTCTTGGCATCCAAAGCGAGTGATTTTGTCAATGGACAGGTAGTTTACGTTGATGGAGGGATATTGGCCACCATAGGCAAGCCTATAGGGGAGAATTGAGCAGTATTTGGGACCTGTGGAAGGTCATAAGGATTTATTTTCTACAATTAATATGATTATAAGTGATGCCAAGATGGTTACTGATGCTTCTATTAAGCTTTACAGCTTTTAATGGTATTTGCCAAAATAAACCCAATGTATTGCTTATAGCGGTGGATGATCTGAATGATTGGATTGGCTGCATGGGGAATGATCAGGCAAAGACTCCCTATTTGGATAGCTTGGTATCCATATCTACTTTGTTTACCAATGCGCATTGCCAGGCGCCTATTTGCGGCCCTTCAAGAGCATCTGTATTGACGGGGCTTTATCCGCACCGATCCGGAAATTACCTGCAGCTGCAGGACGGGGATATCAAGAAATCCAATGAGTTGACCGCCGGGTCGGTGTTTTTACCGGACTATTTTGAGCAAAACGGTTATGTTTCATTCGGCGTGGGAAAGATTTTTCATCAGGGCGATGCGGCTAAGGTTTTTGATATGTATGGAGGTGATAATGGGGTGACCGGGCCAAAGCCTGTTAAGCGCTTCAATTATGATCCTGTCTGGTTTCCTGAAAAAAAGGGGAAAACACAAACTGACTGGGGAGCATATCCGGCAGATGTTCAGGAGATGCCCGATTTTAAATCGGTGAGCTGGGCCTCCCATATTTTGAAAGCCCGGCATGACAAGCCGTTTTTTCTCGCGGTGGGATTAAACAGACCCCATGTCCCATGGTATGTGCCTCAGGAATATTTTGACTTGTATCCCGTGGATTCTTTGAAAATGCCTCCTTATATGGAACAGGATATGGAAGATATTCCCGAAAGTGGGAGATCGGTAGCCGATGCCCCAATGATGCCTACAACGGAATGGTTAATAGCATCCGGACAATGGAAGTACGCTGTTCAGGCTTACCTTGCTTGCATAAGTTTTGCTGATAGCCAAATAGGAAGATTACTTCAGGCATTAAAAAGAAGTGATTATGTAGATAATACTATCATCGTCTTGTGGTCAGACCACGGCTATCATTTGGGTGAAAAGAATAGGATGGCAAAGCAATCCCTTTGGGAGAGGGATACCCATTCTGTTTTAATGATCAAAGAACCGGGAAAAAATTCAGGTCAGGTTTGCGGAAGGGCCGTTCAATTATTGGACATGTATCCGACCTTGGTTGAACTTGCAGGTTTAAAGCAGAAAAAAGGAATTGATGGCAGGTCATTGGTTCCACTGATCAAAGACCCCATGAAGGTTTGGGATTACCCAGCTTTAACTTCTTACGGAAAAGGCAATATGGCTGTGAGCTATGGGGATTTCAGGTTGATCCGGTATGCTGATGGTTCGAAAGAGTTTTATAACCTTAAAACTGATCCTTTTGAATGGCACAATCTGTCCTCAGATCCCACCTATACCGATCGGCTCAATGAACTGGATAGGTTAATACCAAGGGAGCAGGCTGATTTGTCCCCTTACAGCCGGTATAATTTTAATGACTATTTTCAAAAGATATCCGATCAGTATTGAATAGATATATTATAATCTGAAATTCAACCAATAGGAACAAGGTAGTTGGTAGTCTCCAGCAGATCTCCCCGATGGGGCCAGATAAATTATTAAGAAGGCATAAATCAGGATAGTACCCTATAAAGTCCTCATTTGGAAAAAGTAAATTGGGTGTGAAACCGTAAATTAATGTTGACCCAATAATTAGCGCCAATGAGAAGCTGGATTTTCACTACCTGTTTTTTGACACATATCCTTTTCCTTTTAAGCTGTAATGGCCAAGAAAAGAGCGAAAGTGAGGATTCGAAATATCCCAACATCATCTTTATCTTGGCTGATGATCTGGGATATGGTGATCTGAGCTGCTATGGCCAACAAAAATTTAAGACGCCCAATATAGACCGCCTTGCGGCGGGAGGAATGCTTTTTACCAACCATTATGCGGGAAGCAGTGTGTGTGCCCCTTCCCGGGCAAGTCTCCTTACTGGCCACCATACTGGGCATGTGGCCATTCGTGATAATCGTAGTTTAGATCCATCGCCTTACGGCTTTCGCGAAAGGGAGGGACAGTTTCCACTGGCAGATTCCATCCGCACCCTACCGGAAGTACTCAAGTCCAAAGGATACGTCACCGGGGCATTTGGTAAGTGGGGTTTAGGAGGTCCTGAAACTCCCGGTGAGCCTAACCAACAGGGTTTTGATGAATTTTATGGCTATGTCTGTCAGTCTTTGGCGCACAACTATTTTCCCGACCACTTATGGCATAACAAGAAAGAAGTTAGCTTAGCAGGCAATGATAATGGAAAGTTCGGTGCTTATGCCCCGGCGCTGATACAGGAGCAGACCTTGAAATTCATTGAAGACAACCGTTCCAAGCCATTTTTTCTTTTTGTTCCTAGCCCCTTGCCCCATGCTGAACTCATCGCTCCTGAGGCAGAGATGAAAAGTTGGGAGGGTAAATTGGAGGAAGGCAAGCCATTCAAAGGCATTGATGAAGGACCGGCATTTAGACAGGGAGCTTTGGCATCCCAAGATAAGCCCCATGTGGCCTTTGCTGCCATGGTAAACATCTTGGACAAACAAGTAGGTGCGATCATCGATAAGGTAAAGGAACTTGGCTTGGAAGAAAATACACTGATCATATTTACTTCTGATAATGGCCCGCACCAAGAAGGGGGAGGGGATCCATATTTTTTTAATAGCAATGGGCCACTGAAGGGGATCAAAAGGGATTTGTACGAGGGAGGAATCAGGGTGCCTTTGATTATCAGCTGGCCGGGTCAGGTTCCGGCAAACAGTACCAGCGGCCATGTTTCAGCATTTTGGGACTTTATGCCGACCTTTGCCGAATTGGTGAGGATAGCGCCAAGCAAAGATTGGGACGGGATTTCCTTTTTGCCAACCTTGCTGGGTAACAGTGATAATCAGGAGAAACACGAATACCTCTATTGGGAATATCATGGTGAGGCGGGAAAGCAAGCTGCTAGGATAGGCAAATGGAAAGGGGTGAGAAGGAATATCCGGGAAGGAAATAAGGCCGTCGAAATCTATGATCTGGAAAATGACCTTGGTGAAGAAAACGATCTGGCTGAAATTTATCCGGAGATGGTGAGCAAAATGGAAGCTGTTTTTTCCGAGGCCCATACTCCATCATCAACCTTTGAACTGGGCTATTTGGATGATATACCTTAGGAATGAGTCAACTGCATTTCAAGCCTAGGAAGGGGCTGAGGGAGGCTATACAGCCAGGATCATACAAATGGAAAGGATAATGGTTGAGTAAAACAATGAGGTGGTAGAGAATAGGGTGCCTTTGAAAATTGCTTTAGAATCATCTTTATTAGTCAAGGATGTTGGAGTGGGGGTTGACCCGAAAAATTCTTTGTCGGTAATCTTCAAAAGATTTTCATGATAAGAGAAATGGATATCCAGTATCCAACCCAGAAAAACAGGAGCAAGTACCAGCTTGAGGTAAAAAAGGTTTAATTCCATGGCCGTATATACAAAGGCAAATGCAATAAGCAGTAAAACGATGACTTTGGTAATGATCGTTTTTTGGTCTAATTTATCTGATGGATTACCTGTTGCTTGGTTTTTTGTAAAAGTCATGGTTAAGTTATTTGGATTCGATCACCTTCAAAAATTAACATAAAAGTATCCAAAGTAAGGGAGGAAAAAAATACTGTATTCATGGTATTTTTTAGGGTTTTCCCGTCAGAGTATTTTTTCAGTCAAGTGAAAATTAGCTAAGACTTTGGTGAGAAAACAGCAGGGTTTAAAAGAGCTGGGCTATGACGGCTCATTGGTGATCGGATACCTTTTCATTGATGTCCTGGTGGCTGATGGTTACCAAAAGCAACTCTCTTTCATTAAGTGTCGTCACTACATTAGAATTCCATTAGAAAGGCTTTATTTTTAAACTTTTTCCTCCAATTTTGGTTTATACATGTTTGTAGATATTGTAAAAGTAACCCCAATACAGACTGGTGAAGAAAATACTCCTCGTAGAAGATGATAGCCACGTAAGCGCGTTTATCAATAAAGGGCTTAAAGAAGAAGGCTATGAAGTAGCACTGGCGATGGATGGGAAAATCGGCCTGCAGCTCGCCAATGCCAATAGTTATGACTTGATCGTTTTGGATATTATGCTCCCTGAAATTAATGGGCTGGATGTATGCAAAGAAATTCGGGTTCAGCAGCCAACAGTGCCTATTCTTTTTCTTACAGCTTTGGGAAGTACGGAAAATGTGGTGATGGGACTGGACTCAGGGGCAGATGACTACCTGGCCAAGCCTTTTAAGTTTATCGAGCTTTTGGCACGTATACGGACTTTACTGAGACGTTCGGAATACAGCACTACTGCTGAGGGACTAAGGGAAAACATCTTCAGTTTTGATGATCTCCAGATGGACGATGATACCAAGACGGTATTGAGGGACGGTATGGAGATAGCGCTGACTTCCACCGAGTACAGGCTGTTGCTCATGTTTATGAAAAACAAGCGTAGGGTATTGAGCAGGGTGGATATTTTGGAAGAAGTATGGGGGATAGATTTTGATATGGGGACCAACGTGGTGGATGTGTACGTCAATTATTTAAGAAAAAAGTTGGAGAAATATGGAGGGGTGAGGCTGATCCAGACAGTGATCGGCATGGGGTATGTCCTAAAGGAAGCAGAATGAAAATCCAAAATAAAATCATTTACGTCTTATTGATTATATTTTTCAGCTATACCCTGCTGTTCAGCGGGTTGATTTATTATTCCATTTCCAATTATGCCTTTACGGATTTTTATAAAAGGTTGGAGATTAGGGCAATTACTACTGCAAAATCCCAGCTGGAAAAGGAAGAAGGAGGCAATGTAATTCGGGAATTGAGGCAGGAGTACCTGGAGAAGCTGCCGGATGAAAGCATTAAGATATTCCCTCACCAGGATTCCGGGGAGTTATGGGACACGGATGGCCTGCAGCAATACCATGCCGATTTTATTGAGGAGGTGCTCAGGGAGGGGAAAAGTACTTATAACGATAGCCGCACATTCTATTATGGGACCTTGTATACCACTGTGGACCAAGAAAAGTACTTGGTACTCATTTCTGCTGAGAACTATTTCATTACCCACCATATCAGGTATTTAAGGAATCTGCTTTTCACTTCATTGGTTATTGCCTTTGTGATCATTTTATTGGTTTCATTTCTTTTTTCCAGAAAAATCATCCAACCTATCAATGATATCATCGAAAAAGTAAAGGAAATCAGCTCGGAAAATCTCCATTTAAGGCTGACCAAGAAATCCGACAATGACGATACCATCTCACAGCTTACCCATACTTTTAATGATATGCTTAATAGGTTGGAGACCTCATTCGAAACCCAAAAGAACTTTATCAGCAATGCCAGCCATGAGCTTAACACTCCCCTCACCTCAATAATAGGGGAGGCAGATGTGACCTTAAGCAAGATCAGAAAGCCGGAGGAATATATTATTTCACTGCAGACCATTTTAGAGGAAGCGGAGAAGTTGGATAAAAAGACCAAGGCCCTTTTGATGCTGGCCCAAACGGGCTTTGATGGTAAAAGACAGAAATTTGTCCGGTTGCGGACTGACCAGTTGATTTTGGATGTAAAGGACACCGTGGAAAAAATCAATCCGGGTAGTAAAATAGTGCTGGACTTCAGCTTATTACCTGAAAATCCCTACCTGCTGAAGATCCACGCCAATGAAGCCTTGCTCCATCTGGCACTTTCCAATATTTTGCTTAACGGCTGCAAATACTCCGATTACCGTCCTGTTCATGTAGCCTTGGGCGTGGCAGATAAAAAGGTGTTTATCATCGTCAAAGATGATGGGATAGGGATTCCTGAGGAAGAACTGAAATTTATTTACGATCCCTATTTCAGGGCTTCCAATACCAAAAAACATGAAGGGTACGGCATTGGATTGCCTTTGGCCAGAAACATTATTAAAATGCACCAAGGTGAACTGCTGGTAAGTTCAAAGGAAAACGAAGGAACCACGGTTCAGGTGATTTTAAAAATGCATCAAATGAACTAAGAAAATTCTAATCTCATCTTAATTTTATTCTTATACTTTTTTAATGGTTGGGGTGTAGTTTTACCTTCGATCGAAATAAATTTTGTATTTGATGAGAAAAACAGTGGTAATTCCAACTGATTTTACGGTTAAATCATTGAACCTTGTGAAATCGGTATTGAACGCTAATGAAGAGTGTTCGCTAGAAATCATTCTTCTGCACGGCATGCATCAACCGGATTCAATTTCGGAGTTGCTTTTTTTTGAAAAGCGGGAAACCATTCGAAAAATGGAAAGTGCCGAGTTTCAATCAGCCTGCCAGTTGCTTCAAAACAAGTACGGTTCCAGGATAGAGAGCCTTAGTGCCGATCTTTTTATGGGATTCAATCAAAGTGCCTTTGAAAACTATATAGAGGGTAACAGGGTGGAGGAGATTTACGCTTTTTCTGATTATACTTTCCAGCCACGGCACAAAAGAAGCTTTGACCTGATGCCATTTATTGAAAAAGCCAGTATCAATTTGATGAGGGTGAAGTGGATAGGCCACGGAAAGAAAAAAGAGGCAGACCAGATTCAGCTGGCCTCCTTGTTCTTTGGCTATTTTAGTCCCTCCTAATCGTCCTTCCTATGCGCATAAAAGCAATGTACTTGGCTGTGGTGTTTCTCATGTGGGCTGCTGTGGCAACACTGCTGGCCAATGATTCCAGCCCCGACTCCAAGCTGCTGGGGCAATGGAAAGAAGTGATGTGGAGCTATGAGAAACTGGATCCTAAGGATAAGGTAAATTCGGAACTATCCTTGCTAATCAGCGATCAGCTAAAAAAAGAAATCAGTAAGGGACTGGTCATCCACAAGGCGGAAACCTGGGAGATCATGCCTGACGGGAAGCTCTTATTGCATAAAACAGGTGGGGATCAGGAGGAACTTCAGTGGAGGTTAAAAGGGAGGGGGCATGTCCTAAAACTGTATGGAAAAGGCACTTGCCTGGAACATTATCAGATACAGAAATTGACAGCAGATACGTTGGAAATTCATTTTAACTCAGACCTTCAGGCGCGTGGGATCATAAAAATGAAGTTTGTCAAACAAGGAATCGGAAAATAATGCTTAGAAAATTCAGTAATAGCAGGACGCTGGGTGACAATATAAAATTGGGCAGCCTTACTGCCTTTTCGGCAGGGATGGTTAATGTGGTTTCGGTCATGTTGTTTTTTGCCTTTACTTCAAATGTGACAGGACATTATGCTGTATTGGCGGAAGAAATCGCCAAGGGAAACTGGTATCAGGCCGGAGTAGTGACTGCTTGGATTATGTTGTTCTTTTTTGGAGGATTTGCCGCTAATTTTATCATCATCCACCTGAACAGAACTTCTACATATTTAGCACATGCACTGCCTGTGGTGCTTGAAATCTGCTGTTTGCTCATAGTGGGGACGTATGTACAGTTTTACTATGCCGAAACACTCCTTGAAACGGAGCTATTGGTGGGATTGATGCTTTTTGCCATGGGGGTGCAGAATGGGCTGACAGCAAGTATTTCAAATTCAGCAGTAAAGACAACACATTTGACCGGGCTTACTACTGACCTGGGAATGTTGTTTTCTATGTTTACCAAACGAGAATACCGTCAAAACAGCGCCCTTAAGGGAAAATTGAAAATTCAATTGGCCATCATGTTCAGCTATCTTCTTGGCGGTGTTACGGCAGGCTATATTTACCTGACCATCTCCTACAATGTGTTTTACATCGTTTGCCTGTTTTTATTGATCGTAATCGGTTATGATTACTATAAACTGAAATTCTATGAGCTGGTCCTTAGGAGGGATTTCAATGGCCGGAGAAATTATTTTCAGGGTACAAGACCTAAAAGGGAAGTATTGGAAAAAGTTTGAGTGGTTTTCTTAGTAAATACGCCGATGAAGAATTTTGAATAAAAACGATCTGGACAATGGGGTATCCAAAACTTCATTATCCGGTTTTCCAATAATCTTTCATTCTTGCTCGAACTTCACTTCTCTTAATTCTCGATTTACGATTTCAAGAATGATCTCCATTCGCATGATGACGGCTTTTAATGCTTTTTCGGAGAGTTCTTCTTTTTCAATACGTTTGACTTCATCCAACATTGAAGTGATGCCCAGACTGTTTAATGACGGTTTGAGCCGGTGGGCGAGCCTTTTTATTTCCTCCAGGTTCATTTTATCATGGGCGGCCTTTATCTCTTCCATGGTGGAAGTGGAAACGGTAATAAAAAGTTGAAGCATGTCATTTTTGAACTTGGCATTGCCAGGGGACATTTCGTCAAGTTTTTCCAGATCATAAAGTTTGTTTTCCATACTGCGCTCCAAGTTTGTTTTATGATACCTATTGCCAGTGGATGAATTCACTGTATCATTCGGAGGGGAACAAAAAGATAAATTTTAAAAGTGTTACAGTTCCCCCTCTTTCATCATTTTATATATGGTACTCTTACCGATATCCAGTTGCTGGGCAGTGGTCATGACATCATTTTCGTTCCTCTTAAGGTAATATTTTATGATGTCCCGGGTGTGCTCTTTAAGGGTTTTATGTTCCAGCATGAACACATCCTCTTTGTTGATATTATTGAATATAATATCGTCTGCCACCATTTCTTTGCCATTGGACATAACAATGGCCAATTCAATGATTGCTCTCAGCTCCCTGACGTTGCCAGGATACTGATAGCGCATTAATTTTTCTTTGGCAGATTTAGAGAGACTGATGTTGGGCATGCCGTTGTCCTGGGTAAATCCCTCAATAAAGTGTTTGGCTAAAATAAGGACATCATTTCCTCTTTCCCGTAAAGGAGGCAAATCGATGGGAAGCCCCATTATCCTGTAAAAAAGATCCTCCCGGAATTCATTTTTCTTGACTTTCTCAGCCAAATTCTGGTGGGTGGCCACCACCAATCTGACATCAAGCTTTATTTTGTCATGACCACCTACGCGGGTTACTTCCCTTTCCTGGAGTACTCTAAGCAACTTACTTTGATTGTTTGGATCCAGTTCGGCAATTTCATCCAAAAAAAGCGTGCCTCCGTTTGCCGCCTCAAACTTACCGGTTTTTCGGGCTACTGCTCCGGTGAATGCCCCCTTTTCATGGCCAAAGAGTTCACTTTCGATCAGTTCGTTGGGAATTGCAGCCATATTTACGGCCACAAAGTTTTTGTTTTTCCGCTTGCTGTTATAGTGGATGGCCTTGGCAACTACTTCCTTACCGGTTCCGGTCTCCCCGGTTATGGAGACATTAATATTGGTTGTGATGGCTTTTTCAATGAGCCCAAAAACCTTTTGCAAGGCCTGGCTATTGCCGATAATGGTATTTTGGAACGTAAATTTTTTTCCCAGTTCCTCCTTGAGACTTTCTACTTCTTTTTTGAGCTTTTGGTTTTCCCTTATGCGGATGATACTGTTCCACAGTAGGTCTTTGGTGGCATCATCTTTTAGCAAATAATCATTAATGCCCATTTTTAGTAGTTTGACAGCCAGGGCAATGTCTTCCTGTGAGCTGACCACGACCACGGGGATATCAGCATCGTATTCTCTGATCTTTAAAAACAATTCATCCCCCTTCATATCCGGCAATTTAAGATCTAAAGTGATCAGATCCGGCTTTAGATGCAGATGAGAAAGCAAGTCCTTTCCCGTTTCAAACCGCCTGACATGGTAATCAGGATTTAGTCCCAAATGGTACTCGATAATTTTTCCATACCAAGGGTCGTCTTCTACGATAAAAATTTGAAATCCAGAATCAGTCATTTCTAATGAAACAATATGCTTAAAAGTTTTACTAAACGAAGATAAGAAAAAAGCGTGTTCATCGGGTCATAAAATGGAATGAATTCCAAAATATGGAAAGTTGGAATAGGTCGAAATGCGTAAAATACTGTTGTACAGTGTTTTTTCTTTATGGTATGCGATTTGGTTATAGAAACAGTATAAATGGAATTTCTTAGACGAGGAAATCACTTAAAGAGAAAAAGGTTGCTTGAATAATCCCATGATTGTCACCCATGTGCTTAGAGTAGTAAAATGAGAAAGTTGTTTATCACCCAATATCCCAACTTGTTTACACTTTAAGTAGAGCTTTCGGTCAGGGCTATCCCTGCCGGAAGCTTCTTTTATGTTGAAGAAGAAAAAAAGGTATAGGCCCCAAATATTTTAGATAAGATGGAAAAAGAAATAAATTTTAAAAGCGATAACCATTTTGTAGCCATTTTGGCCGGAGGAAAGGAAAGTTTTTTCAAGCCTGTTATTAACGATTGTGTCCCGAAACAGTTTTTGGATATCCAAGATAGGGGAGAATCTTTGCTTCAGGCTACCCTGAAGAGGTTTGAGAAAGTGGTTAGACTGGAGAATATCTATGTGGTCACCGCACAGGAGTATCTTCCGATGGTCTTAAAACAATTGCCGGATTTGCCACTGGATAATGTTCTCGCCGAACCGGAAAGTAAAAATACAGCGGCATCCATCGCATATGTCAGTTATAAGCTGGCAAAGAAGTATCCTGATGCCAATCTTACCATCGCTCCGTCAGACCATTGGATTGAAGATGAAGCCCTGTTTCAAACCACTTGTTTGAAGGCATTGGGTTTTACGGATAAATACGATGTTTTGCTGAGTCTGGGAGTTGAACCGACCTATGCCAGTTCAGACTTTGGCTATCTTAACTGTGGCGGTCAAATAGTAGGAGATACGTACGTAAATGAAGTACAGGAATTCATTGAAAAACCCGACAGGGAAACGGCTGAATTGTTTCTGGCAGACGGAGGTTATCTGTGGAATACAGGTATCTTATCCGGAAAGGCATGGGTGATATTGGATGCTCTCAAAGAGTATCAGCCTTCCATGTATAGGTTGTTTGAAAAGTATGGAAGGGATTTCAATACCTCGGGAGAAGATAAGGCCGTAAGGGTTATCTATAAAAAATGTGCAGCCATTTCCATAGACTTTGCTGTAATGGAAAACGCAAGCAATGTATATGTTCTACCGGCCTCATTTAAATGGAAGGATATAGGGAGCTGGAACCGTGCCTATGAGTATGTCTCCATAGTGCCCTATGACGGCTCTTCGTACCCGGCAAAAACCTTGATGGTGGAGAGTTCCGACTGTACAGTACATTCTCATGAAGAGAAATTAGTGGTCGTAGGGGGGCTGAATGACATGGTCATTGTCAATAGCCCAGAGGCCCTTTTGATCTGTAAGAAAGAGCTCGAGGAGCGTTTAAGAGCCTACACAGGCTTGGTCGAAAAGCAAGCGTGTATTTGAAGGATATTAACCCAATATATATTGTTTGATTGATAAGGAGACAGTTTTGATTTCATCCAGGATCTCACCGATAAGGCTCATGAGATCCTGGTCTTGAAAATTGTAACTTTCCCGCTTTTCCAGTCTAGAGGAAAGCTTAGACAGTTTTGCCGTCTTTAAAGTCGCGGCTGATCCATAGAGCTTGTGGGCAGCAGGGGATAGAGAGGTGTTGCCGGTCTGCACCAAATTATTGATCTCCCTAGCCGATTTTTCAAGTTCCTCGATACCGGATTGGAGGATGTTTTGGAACATGGGGTCATTGATGTCGGTAAAACCAAGGAAGTTCTGTAATTCTTCAATATCGAAGCCTTCAATATTATTTCCGTTGTCCTCTTTTAATTGGGACAATTCCACCTTTTCATGATTTCCCCACTTTTTCAGAAGTTGAAGAAGGTCTTCTTCCACAAAGGGTTTGGCGATGAAATCATTCATGCCGGCATTGATGCATTTTTCTTTCTCGCCTTTGATATTGCCTGCTGTCAAAGCGATAATCAAGATATCTTCCTGGGCATACTTTTCCCTGATCTGCATGGTAGTTTCCAATCCGTTCATGACGGGCATTTGAATATCCATGAAGATGATATCCGGGACCTCTTGATGGCAAAGCTCCAGCGCCTCTTTTCCGTTGACTGCTTCAAAAATGGTCACTTCATTGGAAAGGTTATTGATCACTGTTTTGGCCAACAGCATATTGATGGAATTGTCCTCCGCAATAAGAATTTTGGTGCCATCCTGGAGCATTTTGGTGGATTTTCCATTTGACTGGTTTCTTTCCTGGTGTACTTGTACGGTATTTCTGGTAACCCTCAGCAGCGCTTCATACATTTCCTGTATTTTGATAGGTTTGACCAACCTGTGCTGGATATTCAGGTCCCTACAGGCTTTTCGGATTTTGTCGTCGTCTGAGGAGCTGTGCAGGAAAATAATGGGCTGTTGCTCAAATCCTTCCCTGATTTTCCTGGCGGTTTCTATTCCGTCCATGATCGGCATATGATAGTCCATTAGGATCACATCATATTGTTCGCCGTCAATTAGCTGCTGCAAGGCTTCAAATCCGTTTTTTGCCTGGGCAGTCTGGATACCTTTAAGCTCAAACATTCTTTCAAGGATAATCCTATTGTTGTCATTATCATCGACAATAAGGATTTTTTGAAGATCCAGGTCATACTGCCAGGCCAGAGGATCCCCATCTTCACATTTGAGTTTCAGATCGAAGAAAAAGTTACTGCCTTTGCCCGGCTCACTTTCCAGCTGCAGGTGACTGCCCATTAGGTTGAGCAGGCTATTGGAAATGGTCAGGCCAAGTCCTGTTCCCCCGTATTTTTTGGTGGTACTGACATCTTCTTGGGAAAATGCTTCAAAGATCTTTTGCTGTTTCTCCGGCTTGATACCGATTCCGGTATCCCTGACAGAAAAGCGGATGTGCATTTCCTGATTTTCATCGATTGCTGACAATGCACTGATCTCCAGCTCTATTTCTCCAGTTTCTGTGAATTTTGAGGCGTTGCTGAGCAGGTTGACCAAAATCTGTTTGAGTCTGACACTGTCTGCCCAGGCATAGCGGGGTATGCTGGGGGAGATGTTCAATAACATCTCGAGCCCTTTCTTATGGACTTCGTAGGTGATGATATCACTGGCTTGGTCCGAAAGCTCGTAGAGGTCGCATTTGTCAATATCCAGTTCAAGCTTGCCGGCTTCAATTTTAGAAAAATCCAGAATATCGTTGATGATGTTCAGGAGGGTATTGGCAGATTGGTTGACAATGGATAGGTATTGCAATTGGGTTTCACTAAGGTTGGTTTTTAGTACCAGGTCTGTAAATCCAATGACCCCGTTGAGAGGTGTTCTTATTTCGTGGCTCATGTTTGCCAAAAACTCTGACTTAGCAATGCTTGCCTGTTCGGCCATTATTTTGGCCTTTTTCAGTTCTTCCCGTTGAAGGCAGCTTTCTGTGATGTCCTGGGTGAGCATAAGTATGCCGCCAATGCTGTTGTCAAACTGGTACCAAGGCCTGACTTCCCAGCGCAGGTATTGGTCATGGTCCCAACCTTCGGGGCGCCAGATATCTTCCTCACTTCGGATGACTTCTCCCTGAAGCACCCGTTGGTGAATTTCTTTCCACTCTTCAGAGATATTTCCAAATACCTCGTAATGGGTCCGGTTGGTAAGGTCTTGTCCCTGCAGTTTATATTCTTCCAGCCACCTGTTACTATAGGCTATGTACCTGATCTCACGGTCAAACATGGCCACAGCAGCAGGAGCATAAGTTACAAAGGCATTGAGTCTGGCTTTTTCAACAATCAGTTGCTGCTCAGCTATTTTCCTCTTGGTGATTTCAGTCGCTATCCCTAAATAACCCGTGATTTCACCTTTTTCATCCCGCATGGAGGTGATGGTCAAAGAAACATCCAAACTGGAGCCATCTTTACGGATATAGGTCCATTCACGCTCATCCGATCCTTCCACTTCCGATTTGTGGACAAATGCACGGAATCCTTCTATGTTTATTCCGTATTGCTCTGTAAGTTCTTTTCCATAGTTTTCCACTTCCAGGCGGTCATGGATGATGACGGGGCTTTGCTTCCCTATCATCTCTTCAGCATCGTACCCCAACATCTTTTCAGCCCCTTTGTTGAAAACCCTGATGGTTCCATTAACGTCGGTGGATATTATACTTACTTCAGAGGAGGCGTTAAGGACATCTTCCAGTAACTTTTTGGAACGAGCGATTTCTAATTCCGTCCTTTTTTTCTCAGTAATGTCCTGAAAAGTACCATATAAGCGAGTGCAAATGCCATTATGGAATTCGGGCTTTCCTATTGACCTCACCCATTTTTTGTTGCCTTTGTGGGTAATAAGCTGGAGTTCAATATCATAAGGAATAGCGTTATTGACCGCCTCATGAATTACCTTGTTGAGGTTTTCTAGGGATTTTTCGGGATAAAAGCCCAGGGCTTTATTGAGGTCGGGAACGAATTCAGGAGCTACCTCATGGATTTCACGGGTGATTTCGGACCAATAGATGTTGTCGGAAATAAAATCTACTTCCCATCCTCCAATCCGTGCAACGCTATTGGTTTGAAGGAGCATTTCTTTTATCCTATTATATTCACGCTCTAACTGATGCCTTTCTGTGATGTCCAGCGCATTTCCCAATACATACGGAGGTTCGTTTTCCTTTTGTTGACGGACATTGGTATAAAGCCAAAACCGCGGACTACCGTCTTTATGCATGGTTTGCATGATCCCACTGGAAATTCCATTGGTCTGGATCTCTTCTAAGTAAATGGCAATTGACTGATGGTGTTTTTCAGGAATAATGTCATAAAGTGTTTTACCGATAATTTCTTCCCTCTGATAGCCAAGGCTTTGGGCACTGGCATCATTGATCATCAAAAATGTCCCCTCCATATCATGGGAGCACATCAAGCCCATGGATTTTTCAAAAAAACGTCTGAACTGCTTTTCAGAAAAAGAAATATTGCTTAGTGCCAACTCCCTGTTGACTTCTTTTTTTATGCCACTGATAATAACATTAATCTGCTTTTCGCTCTTGTCATCAAGTTGTATGGAACTCTCGGATAGAAAATAGAGGCGTCCCCACATTTTACCGTCATTGGCAGGGACGTTTTTTATCAGTGCCTGAGCAAATTTATTTTTCCCCAGCGAAAAAGAAAAGGTAAGGAGTTCAAGATTATTTTGTTGAGAGCCAATTGCCGGATCAAGTTGATTGAAAACATCCTGATGGGCATTCCATTCTTTTTGAGACAGGCCGAGGCCGGTATGGTATTCCTGTGAGCCATTGAGAAAGCGTGTCAGAACAACTGTGGAAAAACCGGTGGAAAGTAGGGCCATTTCCATCCATTGGTGAACGGAACTTAGATCGATGGTAGCTGGGGAAGAATTGTCAATTTTATCGGGCATCAGTTTTAAAAATCTATTTTATACCTGCTTTTAGTTGTCAACTGCAATTAGAGTATTCTAATTTATACTTCTAATTTTATTTAAAAAGGAATATAATAGAATAATTATTTAGGTGCCATTGTAAAAGCATAGTGTAATTAGTTTCATTAGCATTTTTTTGCCTTGACGGTAGTGTATATTTACCTTTTGTCTTAGGATAGTCACTTCATCTCAAAATTACAATACATTTTGATCTGTTTTGTCTATTGAATTAAAATTTACATTGATTTTTTATATAAAACATCTCACGGATTTATTTTGGTCATTCTGGTCCGGATATTACTTTTGCGACTTCTTAATTAAATTAAATCTAAATAAAAATCATGAAGAAGTATTTACTCTTGGTCATACTGGTTGCCATTTGCTGTAGTACGCTTATTGCCCAAGATACCGGTGTGATAAAAGGGGAGGTGCAGGATGAATCTGGCCAATCCATTCCCTTTTCAAATGTGTTGATAAAGGGCAGTAGAAAGGGAGTCACCTCTGATGAGCATGGCCACTTTGTTCTGGAGGGCTTGTCAGCAGATAACTATACCTTAATAGTTTCTTCCATTGGATACAAAAGTACCTCTGTTAGTCTCCGCCTGTCCGAGGGAGAGACAGCATCAGTGATGGTTACTTTGAAAAATGAATCCTTGGATCTGGCCGAAATGGTGGTTTCAGCCAGTAGAAATCCAGAGTCCATAGATGAAGTGCCTTCGTCTTTTACCCTACTTCCTCGTAAGACCTTGGACGAAGCAATGGTGGTGACGACCAATATTATCGACATCCTTAGCAATAATGTACCTGGCCTGGGTCCAAGCACGGCAACCAGTAGTAATTGGGGACAGACCCTTCGGGGACGGCCTCTACTGATCATGATAGATGGGGTGCCCCAGTCCACTCCGTTACGAAACGGGGCAGTGGATCTACGATCACTAGATCCTGACCTGATAGAGCGGGTAGAGGTTATCAAAGGAGCTACGGCGGTGTATGGAAACGGCGCAGCGGGAGGTTTGATCAATTATATCACCCGGACCCCTAGGACCGCGAAAGCTTTTAACTCCAGGACTGCAGTATCCACTACCGGTTCTTTGTCAAATATTGACAATAGTGTGGGCTCTCGAATCAGTCAACTGTTTTATGGCAAGCATGGTAAGTTGGATTATACGGTAAGTGGTGTCTTCGAACAGACCGGTGAATGGAAAGATGCTGAAGGGGATGTACTTCCACCTACTTATGGCCTGGGTGAAACAGACTCCTATAATGCCTTTGTGAAATTGGGCTATTCCATCGATCCTAAGCACAGGCTGCAGTTCTCCTATAACTACTATAGTAGCGAGCAAAAAACAAATTATGTTTCCGATTTTGGGAATTATGATGATAGGGAAAAGACGAAAGCCGTTTTGGGAGCGCCTGAGGGAGTGCCTCAAGGGGTAAGAGGAAACCACAATCTTTCCCTTCGGTTCTCCGGAAAGGAAGCGTTTGCCAATACGGATTATGAAGCAGATGTTTACTATCAATCCGTGGATAATGTGTTTTTCACTTCCGATACGTTTATTGATGGTGGGCAGTCCATGATTTCGTCGGACAAAAAAGGTTTAAGGTTCCAGTTAAATACCCCCATACTGACCGAAAGGGCTGTAAACGGGCAGGTTTCTTATGGTTTGGACCTGATGAATGACATTACTTCCCAGCCTTTGGTGGATGGAAGGCAATGGGTTCCCGAGATGGACATGTTCAATACTGCTCCATTTGCCCAACTGAAACTGGATTTCTTCGATGAGTTGGTTTTTAAAGGAGGAGTGAGATTCGAGAAGGTGAATATTGGGGTGGAAGATTATAAGACCTTGGAGACCGTCAATACTTCTACAGGTGTGGTAAATCCCTCATTTGATGTAAAAGGTGGGGAGTTGGCCTATAATACCTGGCTGTTCAATGCCGGTCTGAGGTACAATAAGTGGACGTATTTTTCTCCTTATGTAAGTTTTTCCCAAGGATTCAGTGTAGCGGATATTGGTGTCATGCTACGTGCGGCAAGGGTGGATGATATCAATGCCATCAATACCGAAGCCGTGGTGGTAAACAGTTATGAAACGGGCTTTGTCAGTGAGTTTGGCCGGTTCCGCTTTGAAGGGGTTGGTTATATCAGTACCTCTGAATTGGGGACCAGCGGCAAGTTTGTGGATGGTGTTTTTGAAGTGTTGAGAAGCCCTGAAAAGATCCATGGTTTTGAGTTTGTAGTAGACATAGCGCTTACTGAGCAGCTGACTGCTGGGGCAAACTATGCCTATGTTGAAGGTAAGATGGATGGCAATGACAATGGTTCTTTTAATGATCCAGAGGATCAATACCTGGGGGGAGAAAGGATTTCTGCCCCAAAAATGGGAGGCTATCTGAGGTACCTGCTAATGGAGGATAAACTTTCACTAAAACTACAATACAGTGGAGTAGGAAACAGGGACCGTTTTGAGAAAAATGAAGCGGGTTCATACGATGTGTACAAGGCTCCCGTTGAGGCGTATCATTTGTTTGATTTGGCGGCTTCCTATAAGATGAACTCAACGGTAACACTGAATTTAGGCATCCAGAATATCTTTAATGAAGACTATTTCCCGGCCCGTTCCCAGTGGTTTACCCGTTCCAACCTGTATACCAAAGGAAAGGGGGCAGCATTTAACCTGAGTGCGGTGATCAATTTGTAATCCATCGGATTGATCTCACAAAGTATGGCTGCTTTAAGTCAAGCAGACATATTTTTCTTAAAATTTTTGATGTAAAAAAAAAGCCTCTCTTTTAGCCTCCATCAATAGGGGGATTTTGTATTGTATGCTAGGAAAAAGAAAAAAGGTGCGGTCTCCCGCACCTTGGGTTTAAAGTAATTGTAAATAAAATAGTGATGCTGTAATTCTTACCTACCGCAGTCGTTTGGAGGCTTTTGTCAAAGCCAGCTCTTTGGCTGTATTTCGGTCGGTGCCTTCAGCACGGGCGATCACAGCGCCCGGATCCTTGTTCTCTATATGACAGTAAAATTGATTACCAATCTTATAGGTGATGATTTTTAGATCGAAACCGTTTACAGTTTCGTTCTCTGTCTGATAGTTTTCGGCCTTTTCCATTGTTAAGCGCCTACCTGGATCGGGGCCCCTACCGTATTGCCCCATTCGGTCCAGGAACCGTCATAGTTCCTTACATTTGGATAGCCCAGAAGGTATTTTAGCACAAACCAAGAATGGCTGGATCGCTCCCCAATTCGGCAGTAAGCAATGACATCCTTGTCCGAAGTTACCCCTTGATCTTCATAGAGGTGTTTGAGTTCATCAAAACTTTTGAAGGTACCGTCTTCATTGCAGGCCATTGCCCAACCGATGTTTTTTGCTCCGGGTATATGTCCTCCCCGCTGACAGGTTTCAGGTAGTCCTGGAGGGGAAAGCACTTTACCACTGAATTCGTCAGCAGAGCGTACGTCCACTAGAGCCGTATTTGACGACTTGAAGGCTTCCCGTACTTGGGGCATAAAAGCGCGTAGGGCCATATTGGGGTTTTTAGCTTTATAGGAGCTTCTGTTATTGGCAGGGACAGCTTTGCTCAAGGGGCGACCTTCGGCCAACCATTTTTTACGGCCACCATTCATGATGCGGACATCCTCATGCCCATAAATTTTGAGCTGCCAAAAAGCCCAGGCAGCAAACCAGTTGTTATTATCACCATACAGCACAAGTGTGCTGTCTTCGGTGATGCCACTTTCGCTCAACAATTTTTCCAAATCGGGTTTCTTGATAATGTCCCGTTCGACAGTATCACAAAGTTGGGTTTGCCAGTTCCACCCTATGGCACCAGGTACATGTCCTTCTTCGAAGGCTTTGGTATCTACATCCACCTCTGCAATGATCACATTGGGATCCATACGGTGTTTGTCCACCCAATCCGTCGAAACGAGCATTTTAGGATTAGCGTAATCTGACATGGTTAAATTCTCCTTTCTTTTAGTTTTTGGATATGCGGTTTGGCCCAATTAGCAAGCCTGATAGATCCTTGCTAACTGTACCTCAATTTACTGTTCTTTTGCCTGACAATCAATTAAATAGGGTTGTTTTGGGGACGGTTTGAATAAATTTTTCTTGTCTAACCGCAATTGTGCCAGTAAATGAAATTCTCAAGCAGGTGTCCACGAATCCGCCACGACAAGTTTACACAGCCTGCCCCAGCGAATAACGGAAGATCTACCTGGCGCTAGACAGGTTGGCACGAATTAATTTTAAATAGATTAACTGAAACTTGATGAATTATCTGAAAATTTCATTGGTGGTTACAATGCGCATAACCAGATAAATTTTTCTGACTATCCGGGATTTTGCACGTAGTACAAATGAAACAAAGTACTTAACTGAAATCCTTCTAAAGGCCTTTGGAGCATTCGGTTTTGGGACGGTTGATGGAGGCGTTAAAAAAATGAGTTAGCTCGCGAAGTGGACGAGCGAGATCCACTCATTTTTAGCCTACGGCAAATGGCACAAAATCAAATTGAGACAAACTAATCGTAATCGAAAACCAATTCACTCAATTTGAAGAATGCTCCATGGCCTAGATTCCTGCCTCCCGGTAGGCGAGGTTTGGTTCTTTTCATCAATGGAAATGCGCAGCATTCATGAAGACCTTCAAGAACAAAACAATACCTGAATAAAAGAACAGAAAAACAATAAAAACATTATAAGATTTGGTTACGTGCAACATTGCGGATACACAGATAAATTTTTTTGATTCTTCGCAAACGCATCAGTCCCATAGCTTTGCCTGTGAAAAAAATAAACAAGGAAAGATCAGGCTTTATACTCAAAGCTTAACCAGTTGCTCTTAAATGGGGCAGGCAATATCCTGGGACTGTCAGTGGTTATAATGGCAAAATTAAATATTGTCAAAGGATGCTAGTGATTATTTGTGTTAATGAGTAGTTTTGTTCGAGTAAAATTAGCTTTTAGCCACTTTTTTTGGGTGGCCAATTAACAACTACCTAATAAAATTAGATTATCATGACAAAAGTTGCGGACATCGGATTGATCGGTCTGGCAGTAATGGGTGAAAACCTGGTGCTCAATATGGAAAGCAAAGGCTTTACCGTGGCAGTATATAATCGGACCACTGAAAAAGTGGATAAATTTATCAATGGCAGGGGAGCAGGAAAGAATTTTATCGGCGCCCATTCCATCAAGGAGCTGGTAGATTCCTTGGAAAGCCCCCGAAAGGTGATGATGCTGGTAAAGGCAGGCGATCCGGTGGATGATTTTATTGAGCAGCTTCTTCCGCACCTGGAAGAAGGAGATATCATTATCGATGGAGGAAATTCCAACTTTGAAGATACTATCCGTAGAACGGAGTATGTAGAGAGCAAAGGGTTCAAGTTTATCGGCACTGGCGTGTCAGGAGGAGAGATCGGTGCCTTGAGAGGCCCTTCCATGATGCCAGGAGGCAGTAAAGATGCTTGGCCACATGTAAAGAATATCTTCCAATCTATAGCCGCCAAGGTGGATGGCGGTGCTCCCTGCTGTGACTGGGTAGGAAGCGACGGTGCCGGTCATTATGTAAAAATGATCCATAACGGCATCGAATATGGAGATATGCAGATCATCACGGAAGCCTACCAGTTTATGAAGGATGTGCTTGGCATGAGCTATGATGAAATGCATGAGACCTTTAAAAAATGGAACAATGAGGAGCTGGACAGTTACCTGATTGAAATCACTGCAGATATCATGGCCTATAAAGATGAGGATGGTGAGCCAATGGTGGAAAAAATCCTGGATACAGCGGGTCAGAAAGGTACCGGCAAGTGGACAGGGATAGGAGCGATGCACTTGGGCGTGCCCTTGACCCTGATTGCTGAATCCGTGTTTTCCCGTTTTCTGAGTGCCCAGCTTGAACTGAGAGAGAAAGCTTCACAGGTATTTGATGCACCAGCGATCAGCTTTGATGGCGACAAAGCGGCCATGCTGGAAGATTTGAAGATGGCCGTTTACGGGGCAAAGATCATTTCCTATGCCCAAGGCTATAACTTGTTGATGGAAGCATCGAAAGCCTATAACTGGGACCTGAACTATGGCGATATAGCCTTGATGTGGAGAGGTGGCTGTATCATCCGTTCTGCCTTCTTGGGGGATATCAAAAAGGCATTTGACAAAGATCCTAAGCTGCCCCATTTACTGTTGGATTCCTTCTTTAAAGAAAAAGTTCAGGGAGCACAGAAAGGTTGGAGGAATGTTTGCGCCACGGCCATTACCAATGGTATTCCTGTCCCTTCTTTAAGTTCGGCCTTGGCCTATTTTGATGGCTTCAGAAGTAAAAGGCTGCCGGCCAACTTGCTTCAGGCCCAGCGCGACTACTTCGGTGCGCACACCTACGAAAGAGTGGACAAGGCCAGGGGAGAGTTTTTCCATACCAACTGGACCGGAGAAGGTGCCGATACGGTGTCAACAGCCTATAATAGCTGATCCATCTGTCATACAATAACATAAAAAGCCGCGTTTAGCGGCTTTTTATGTTATTGCTCAATTGAAAATCTATTTGTTATTAGGCTTCGCATTTCATTCACCGATTAGTTTTGGGGAGAATTAAAAACAGTTAAACCATTGTTCCCATTTAAGTTCCAAATAATCCTTTGATGGGATTGGAAGGAGGTCTAGGATATTATTTATCGGAGGCCACTTAAATGGAATAATAACATAGGATTTATAACTCTTTTATTTCTTTAAATTTTCTTTATGATGATGTAAAGTTTTGAATTGTTTTGATTTTGAAAAAAGTAATTACTTAATTGTAGATTCTCTTATAAAAGTACCGTATTCTATTCTAAATTTTGATATTTTCTAAACTGCTGAGTATAATCTTTAAGGTTGTTTCGGAGAAAGCCAAAATAAATTTTAGATAGGGAATATAATGAAAAAGCAATATTGGCTTAAAAATGAATGGACAAGATGGGGATAGAAAAAACTAAAGCATTTTCATTTGAAGTTAATGAACAGTTTGTCTCAAACGGTCGAAATCAACCAATAGATGATTTGACTTTATGGAGATCGTTTAAAGAAGGAAATGAGTCCGCATTTATTTTTATTTACAAAAAATACTTTGATGCTTTGATACAATATGGGCTGATGTTTAGCTCAAATGAAAATTTGGTGAAAGATGCTGTCCAAGAATTGTTTATAGATTTAAGAAAGTCTCGAAGTAAGCTTGGCGATACAACAAACATTAAATTCTACCTCTATAAATCCCTCAAAAGGAGAATTCTAAAAGAGCACAAGAAATGGTACAATAAAATACTTGAATTAAAGGACGATTACTCTTTTACCGTTTCCTATTCCCAAGAAAAGTTAATGATAGACAGGCAGCTTGATTTGGAGCAAATTGAAAAATTAAACAGAGCTCTAAGTCAGTTAAATGCTAGAAAAAAAGAAGTGATATTTTACTTTTACTACGAGGGGCTAAATTATGAACAAATCAGGCAGATAATGGGCTTGTCCAATATTAAATCTGCGAGAAATTTATTGTATAAAGCGATTAAATTTTTGAAGGATATTATCTAGCAGGCCTCCAGTCCCAACTTGCCCTTGTTATTTTTTGACGGAGTACCGATTGAGTGTTTTTTCGAATAGCTAAAATAGACTACTTACCGGCATTCACGCCTTCTAAGTATATCTTTTACAGCCTGTTTTCCAAAAAAAAAATATTTTTCTCAAAAAAGATTAAAAATAGTGATGTCATTTAGAGCCTGTAGGTCTTATACAGATATAGGGTCGAAAATTTATTAAATGAATCAACTATTAGAATTTTTAACTAATCCCGAGTTTGTGAGATGGGTAAAGGATCCGGATGAAGATCTGGAATTGTATTGGTCTACTTGGATCAAGGCTAATCCATCAAAAGTTCCCAATTTAAAAATGGCCCGAGAAATAATTTTAGGAATTCGGGTAGAAGAAAAACGGCCTGAATTTGATTTTAAGGATGAAGTCCTCAATAACATTCTTCAGGAAGATAGGGTAAGTGAAAATAAGACTCAAGGTAAGCTATCGGATGGGGAATTTGTTTCGAAAAACACCCAATGGTTTGGTCAATATTATAGGGTGGCGGCTATTATTTCCATTTGTGTGCTTTTAGCTTTTCTTTATGGAACAGCTACCAAACTGATTATTCCCGAAGCAATAAATTCTCCTATTCATAAAGTGGCTGATAAAGGTGAAAGGATGACCTTTAAGCTTCCTGATGGATCAGTGGTTTGGCTAAACAGTGGAAGTGAGCTCTCATATCCAGAGCAGTTTTTAGGCGATGAAAGAAGGGTGGTTTTAGAAGGTGAAGGTTTTTTTGAAGTAGCCCATGATCCACAAAAGCCCTTTAGAGTACAATCTTCGGAGCTGGTAACTACGGCGTTGGGTACCTCTTTTAATATAAACAATTATAAAAAAGAAAACCTCCAAATAGCACTGATAACAGGTAAAGTAGAGGTAGAGAATCTGTTGACCAAGGCCAAAAACAACCTGACTCCGGGACAGCTGCTTGATTATTCACCTGGAAGCCAGGAGACGATCATTGGTCCATTTGAGGTCAGAGAGATTACAGGTTGGAAGAAAGGAGTTTTGATTTTTAAAGAGGCGAGCTTTATCGATGTCATGAACTCATTAGAGAAATGGTACGGAGTGGAGATAGAAGTGTTGGGGGCACCAAGCAGAGAATGGAATATAGACATATCATTTGAAAATACAGGTTTGGAAAGGGTTTTAAAACGAATGGCCTATATAGAAGATTTTGAATTTGAAATAAAAGGGAAAAGTGTAATAATTAAATTTTAATCTAATGAATAAAATGATAGCAGACACATCTTAAAAAAGAACCTACCAAAACATTCTTTGGTAGGTCCTAAAGTGATGTTTATCCAAATGCCACATTGGGGAATGGGGAGCAATTGGAAAAGATCACTTCCATTAAATTATTAAAATCTAACACCATAAAATTATGAAATTAAAACTACAAAAGACAATATATATGTTGTCCAAGTTCTTTATTTATGGGTTTTTGGTTCAATTGGTGTTTCTGAATTTGGTTTTTGCCGGTGAGGTGAATGCCCAGTTTAAGAGCATAGATGAAATCAGTATAACCCTCCCGGATCAGACCATGTCCCTGGAAGATTTTTTAAACAAGGTAGAGGCCCAAACTCCCTTTCAATTTGCCTACGACCGAAATGATTTGGATGAGCACCAAAAGGTTACTTTTAGCAAAACAAATGATACCATAGAAGGATTCCTGATGCAAATTGCCCGTCAGGTGTCGGTCTCATTTCGCCAAATCAATCATGACATTGATATCAAAAAAACAGGAAAAAGCACCGCTGTTAAAGCAATTTCCCCAAAAGAAGTTGTTAGGGGCGAGGTGGTCAATGAACATGGGGAACCTATACCGGGTGCAACTATTTTGGTAAAAGGAACCACAGTAGGGGTTGCAGCGGATATCGATGGTAAATTCTCATTGGATGTTTCCGAAGGTAACACCTTGATCGTCTCCTTTGTCGGTTTCTTGTCTCAAGAGGTGGAGGTTGGAAACCAGAGTTTCCTGAAGATAAGCTTGAAGGAAGATGCCAAACAATTGGATGAGGTAGTAGTGGTTGGTTATGGTACACAGAAGAAAGCAGATTTAACGGGAGCTGTGGCAGCTATAGACGGGGAAGACATTACCTCCAGAAAAACCGTACAGGTTTCCCAAGCCCTACAAGGAGCAGTTCCTGGTGTTACTGTTACAAGAAGCAACAATGCGCCGGGAAGTACAGCTGATATCAAAATCCGAGGGATTACCACTATTGGTGATAGCAGTCCACTGGTAATTGTAGATGGAGTGCCTATCGATAATATCAATGACATTAACCCTGGAGACATAGAAAGCATGTCCGTTTTGAAAGATGCTGCCTCTGCTTCTATTTATGGCTCCAGAGCAGCAGCCGGAGTGATACTTATTACTACCAAGCGGGCTGAAGAAGGATCCTTTAGCATGACTTATGATTTTAATTATGGGGTGGAAAAGCCAACGGCTCTTCCAGCAAATGTGGGGGTCAAACGTTACATGGAAATGACCAACGAATTGCGTTGGAATGACAATGGAAACGACAATGAGTATTCCGTTTATCCCAAGGATGTCATCGATAATTATGACCAATTGCACCGTGATAATCCCAATATGTATCCCAATACCGATTGGGTGGGGTTGATTATGAACAATAATGCTCCTAGACAGAGCCATGCCTTGAACATTCGAGGAGGATCCAAAAATATCCAGACCAATGCTTCTTTTGGATATGATAAAATCGGCGCCTTATACGATGGCCGGGATTATGACCGTGTAACAGCAAGGATCAACAATAATATCACAATCAGTGATAAGTTGAGTGCAATGATAGATATAAACTATAAGGTATCAAGTTCCCTTCAGCCAACAGTGGATCCAATCTATATAATGTTAATTTCCTCTCCAGTGTATGCGGCCCTTTGGGAGGACGACAGGATCGCCAGTGGAAAATCAGGAACCAACATTTACGCACAAATGAAGTATGGGGGATTTGATGAAGATAAATTTACCGCTTTAGGAGGCCGGTTAGCACTGGATTATACTCCGATTGAAGGACTTAAATTGAGTGGTGTATTTTCCCCAAATTTAAGGTATGATAAAGGGAAGTTTTTCAGAAAACAAGTGCCCTATTATTCAGCGAATGATCCTCAACAATTTGAAGGTTATGTGGAAGGAACGGAAACAACTTACCTAATGGAGTCAAGGAATGAAGGGGAAAGATATACGGGGCAAGTTTTGGCCAATTATAACAAGTCATTTGGTTCCCATTCCTTTGATCTTTTGGGCGGGTTTGAAAATTACTATAGTAAAAGTGACTACTTGACTGCATCCAGGGATCAATATCTTCTGACGTCCTTTCCCTATTTGGATCAAGGGCCATTGGAATATAGAAACAATGGCGGTGGAGCCTCAGAAAGTACCTATCGCTCTTTTTTTGGAAGGGTGCTTTACAATTATGGAAGCAAGTACTTTTTGCAGGCGAATTTTCGAAGGGATGGTTCCTCTCGTTTTTACAGAGATTACAGATGGGGCAATTTCCCCTCAGTTTCTGCAGGATGGGTAGTCTCCAATGAAGATTTTTTGGCAAATAATAAGGTGCTTTCCTTCTTGAAATTAAGGGTGTCCTATGGTAAGTTGGGTAACGAGCGGATAGGAAATTATCCTTATCAGGCAAGTATAGGATTTGGCAATGCCCTATTTATCAAAGGGAATAATGTAGTGTCGGAGATCACAGCAGCTCAAGCAGCATATGCTATTCGCAACATCACTTGGGAGACTACCGAATCTTATGATATAGGCGTTGATTTTAATTTTTTGGAGGACAAGTTGCAAATGACAGCAGATTATTTTTATAAGGCCACTAAGGACATGCTGTTGGCTTTGGAGATCCCTGATTATCTGGGTTATACTAATCCTGACCAAAATGCGGGCTTTATGAATAGTAAAGGCTGGGAGTTTCAAGCTTCATGGAGGGATAGGATAGGAGAGTTTGAGTATGGAATATCCTTTAATGTGTCGGATGTAAAATCGACTATGGGGGATCTAAAGGGAACCCAGTTTTTAGGAAGCCAAATCGTAAAAGAAGGGAGTGAATATAATGAGTGGTACGGATACTTGTCAGATGGACTTTTTCAGACCCAGGAAGAGGTAGATAACAGCGCAACCATTAATTCCACTGTCAAACCAGGAGATGTGAAATATCTGGATATCAGTGGCCCCAATGGGGTGCCAGATGGTAATATTTCGCCTGAATACGACCGGGTTCTTTTGGGGGGATCCTTGCCCAGGTACAATTATGGCGGAAACCTAACCGCTGGGTATAAAAACTTTTCCCTGAACATGGCATTTCAAGGTATAGGAAAACAAAATTCACGAATTGACCCGATCATGGTGACTTCCCTTACCAACAATTGGGGAAACATCCCTGCTATACTTGATGGGAATTATTGGAGTCAATACAACAGTGAGCAAGAAAACCTAGAGGTGAGGTATCCCAGATTGACAAGAGTTAATGACAGTTCAAATTTAACGATGTCAGATTACTGGCTGTTTAATGGTGCATATTTCAGAATCAAGAATATTACCCTCAGGTACAGCCTACCGGAAACCTTACTATCTAAAACAGGCCTGTCAGGTCTCAGTACTTATGTGAGTGCTTCGGATTTCTGGACCATCAGTAACTACCCGAATGGGTGGGATCCGGAAGTAGCACCTACAGGTTATCCAATTACTACCCAGATTTTACTGGGGCTGAATGTTCAATTTTAAAAATGAGGTGATGAAGAACTTGATATATATCCTTTTTGCAAGTGTGATGATAGGAACATTATCCTGTAATGAGCTTGATTTATCCCCGTTGTCAGAAGGTTCCACTGATAACTGGTACAATAATGAAATAGAAATCAATATGTCCATCAATGATCTCTACAAACCGGTGTTTTGGGGGAATGACCAAGTGGACTGGACTGACGATTGGACCTATCGTGAAACTTTAACGGCGATTACCTCTGCTACCATTAATGGTGAATGGGGCACGGTCGAGGGATTGTGGGCCAATTCTTATAAAGGTATTACGAGGGCCAATACCATTATCCATAACCTAGAAGTTTCAGATATTGGTTTATCCCAGGAATCATTGAATCAGTATATTGCCGAGGCAAGATTTGCCCGTGCTTATCTGTATGCTAAGTTGGTTGCTCATTTTGGTGACGTTGTTTTTTATCAAAATATCATTGAATTGAGTGAGGCATATCATCTTAAAAGAACAGATAGGGAGGAAGTGATGGCAGCGGTTTATGAAGATTTTGATTTTGCTATCGAACACTTGCCGATTTCCTACTCCAATGATGAAATTAAGAGGGGCACCAAAGGGGCTGCATTGGCCTTTAAAGCACGTGCTGCTCTGTATAACGGTGATTATGAAATAGCCAAAGAAGCAGCAAAGGGTTGTATTGACTTGGAGGTCTATGACTTGTTTGCTGATTATGGGGATTTGTTTTTGGCGGAGAATCGCACAGCTTCTGAGATTATTTTCTCCATTCCAAGATCTACAGCATTGAATTTTGACTTAAGCGTAAGAGGATATCTTCCCAGAAACAATGGAGGATATGCTGCATACGACCCTTCTTGGGATTTATTGGCTTCCTACTTGTGTACAGACGGACTGCCTGTAGATGAATCTAGCTTATTTGACCCACACCAGCCCTTTAAAAATAGGGATCCACGATGCGGTTATACCATTGTACCGTTCCAAAGTGAGTTTTTGGGGGTGATGTATCAGCCTCACCCTGATTCTGTTGCTGTTTATAATTTCAATACAGGGGCTTATCAGACTAATAATGATACGAAAGGCAACCAGCAATATGCGTCCTTCAATGGATTGATTTGGAAAAAGGGGATCGACCAAACCTGGGTGGATGATTTTAGGGCTGAAAATAGCGCGATTGTCATAAGGTATGCGGACGTTCTGTTGATGTATGCCGAATCCGCCATTGAATTGAATGAGATTGATGAGTCTGTACTTGACGCAATGAATCAAGTGAGAGCTCGGGCCTATAAGGTTTCTCCTGACAATGTCTCCGCTTATCCTGTTGTAGAAATGAAGTCCCAGGATGAATTAAGAAGTATACTTCGGATGGAAAGAAGGATGGAGTTTGCTTTTGAGGGCTTGCGCTATATGGACTTAATTCGCTGGAGAATAGCTGAAGTAGCTTTGAACAAGCCCGACTATGGATTATTGGATCTTACTGATCTAAAAGAAAAGATCGTGGATAAAGGGCTCTGGTTTTTTCCTGAAACTCCCGAAATAGATGAAAATGGGATTCCTGATTTTTCCTCAATGGCTGATCAAGGGCTTATCAAACAATTGACCAATAGGCAATTCGATGCAAGCAAACAATATTTATGGCCGGTTCCGACGAAGGAGGTTTTGATTAACAATAACCTTAGCCAAAATTCAGGTTATTAATTACTGATTGACCAATAATGTATTGTACAACTCCCAACAGCAAATGAGTCGCTGTTGGGAGTATTCTTGCTGCGAATTATGACAAATTCAATCAGCTTATTTGCCTTTCTATTGATGGACATTTTAGCAGGCAACGCGAGGTCAAATGATCCCAATCCTATTTTTGAGTACGAGTTTTATGATGGATATGCGGCAACTGTTCATCTTAAGCATTCTACTAAAGGAGAGCCAGCGTATTATTGGGCTAAATTTCACATGCCTATATGCTTGGAGGATTTATGTAACCCAATGGATTTAATCGTGAAGTGGGACCTTCTTGGGAATTTCAAGGATTACGAAGAATTTCCCCATAATCCATTGACAAAGTTCGACCATCAAGCTTTTGATTCCTTGGATCATAGGAAGCTTAAGACAATCATTCAAAATGATGCTTCTATTCTTCAGGACTATAAAATGACCGATTTAGTTGATACCACTAAGCTGGTTTATTCCAGGGAAGTTAATGGTATGACAGGTGCTACCAACAAAACGTTTCACTCCGAAGTGGTAAGTGGTGCTGTCTATACTAGCTATGCCCTATGGCATGTGGTCAATGGTGGTATAAAAGAACAATTGAAGCAATACACACAGGGTATGCTGGACGAAGATCTTGTGGTGACCATGCTTAGATCTGATAATGAAAATTATCACCGGTTTTTTCTTGCCCAACGTACTCCTCTTTCCAACAGAGAGAAGGAAGAGGTGCTGAAGTTGGTTTTCAGTGAAAATGACTACTTAGGGGTAAAAGCGGTAGAACGTTTGGGAAAGACGTTTTGGAGTCAGGACCTGGGTGTGGCCACTGTTTTTTCACATTTTTTGAGCCTTGGTACACCAGTGAAGAATGCCGTCCTGGATTGGCTAATGGAGGTAGAGATCAGTACTGAAAATCTGGGTACGCTTATCTCTTTCTTGAAAAATGGGGAGGATATCAATAAAGTTAAAGTATATCCCATTCTTATTCAAAACAAAGAATCCCTCAATCCTACGACTCTAGAACAACTTATAGAGTATCTCACTACCATAAGAGAGGAATGGAAGCTTGAAGAATACAGGCTAATCGAAAAACTGAATTTAAAATTTGACAATAAATGAAAAAAGGAAATAATAAAAGAAGAAATTTCTTAAAGACTCTTGGAATGAGTTCAGGAGCCTTTTTACTGGGTTCTGAGGGCAATTGCATTTCAGCCGATAATTGGAAGCAATATCCTGCTGACCCAAAG
>NZ_BAAHAP010000036.1:0-58631 GCF_054777495.1 Echinicola sediminis
GGGCACTTTTATGGGGACCCAACTCCTCTTGCAAGGAGTCCAGCGCCCGATAGGCCAAGGCTCTGGCCGAACGTACTTTTATTCCCATGATCAGTGCAATATCCTTGTAGGGCAATCCTTCATAAAAGTACAATAAGATCACCTCTCTTTGATTTACCGGGAGTTTTTGAAGAGCCTGCTGTATAAGGGAAAGGTCAATTTCTTCATCATAGGGAGATAGGGACCGGCCTTCTTGTTCTACGTAAATAGAAAAACCCTCATTTTCATATTTTACCCTTTCCTCCTTTTTTATCCCTTTGAGTATTTTTCTTTTTAAGGATACGAAAAGATAGCCTTTGATCGATTCTACCTTGGACAGTTTCGAACGTCTTTCAATCAGTTCATAAAACAATTCCTGGATAGCATCTCTGATAAATTCCTGCCGAGGAGTAAACTGTCTACCATACCTAAACAAAGTATTGGCATAATTTCGATAAATATAAATCAAACAATCTTGATCTCCCTTGGTAAATCCTTCCCAAATGCTCTTTTCATTTTTTTTAGAAAGAGTAGTTAAACCGTCTTTTCCACCCTGATATTCCCCTAAGGAAAAACTAGCACTCTGGTTGTTCTTGTTTTTTGGTTCTTCTTTAACTACCATAATATCGAGGGCTATAAATCAAAAACATTTTGAAACATGAAATGTAACAAAAACAAAACAACAAATCAAAAAAAATAATCTTTTAAAAACTTTCTTTTAACTAACAAACCTATTACAATGATAGAAAAACGGTTAACTAAAAGAGGACAGTATAAAATAAAACTTGGATCTTTCTGGATTATTTTTTTTCAAATAAGGAGTATCCTTTTAGAACTCTTGGCGTCTACAGGATGTACTAAAAATGGAAGAAAGATGAACAATTGTAAATGTACCCATTGTGATTGCCAAAAATGCAACTGCGTTAATTGTGTGGAGAAGGATTGTCCCTGTGAACAATGCGATTGCCAAAAATGCAGCTGCTGTAACGCTTAACCGGTAAGGCCCATGGCCTTACCTTAAATTAGTTGATATGGAAATAACCTCCCAAACAATAGTGGAAAGGTATGGAGAGCAACTCTTTTTCTTTATCCTAAGGAAGGTAAAGGACAAGGATGTATCCAATGATATTTTCCAGGATACCCTTTTAAAAATCCATACGAATATTGATCAGGTCAATAATCCTGAGAAAATAAAGGCCTGGATTTTCCAAATCGCAAGGAATGAAACCATGGATCATTTCCGTAAGCGCACCCACCCTTCCGATGAGGATATCAGGATCTTATCAGCCACGCCCGCCACCGCCAATAAATTCTGCTGTTTTGACAGGTTCATTAAAGAACTTCCTGATACTTATAAAATCTGTATAGAAAAAGTGTATTTGGAAGGGATGAAACAGCAGGACGCGGCTGCCTTTTTAGGAATCTCCCTGGCCAACCTAAAAGCCAGGATCCGTAGATCGAAAAGCATCCTAAAACAGCGGTTCAGGGAATGCTGTAATTACCGATTGGACAAAAAAGGAATGCTGGTCGGTGAACCGGACTGCCCTTACTGTGCGGGTTAAATGATCGTACACTACAGGCTCCTTATTGCCTATGGTCATCAAAGATAAAAGGGCTGTCCCATAATAAGAAAATACGTACTCGATAGCCTGCCTGCGAAAGGCAGGCTTCTCCGCCCTTAGGGTCGGATCGCGATGAGGGTTTCCCATACGTCATAGCGAGAAGTCAACATTTTTCAAACATAAAGGAGTTGGATGACAGATATCAGTCCGCCTTCTTTCCCCCCTAACCCCTTATGCTTCGACAGGCTCAGCAACCAAAGGGAACTCCTCCACACGTTGAACACCCTGTCAATGGTAGGAGGTACGACGAAGCAATCTCATTTTAGAACAAGAGATTGCTTCACTTCGCTATAGCTCCGTTCGCAATGACGAGATTTTATGAGACAGCCTGCTTCTTTCTAAATTAATTTTCTTCTAAACCCTGATTCCAAGAATTGGAATTCAGGTTAAAGATGGAGTTTGAAGCCTCCATTGATCACAAAACCGTCCACGGGAGCATATATGTCCCTGAATTGGGGATCGTTAAGGTTTCCGGTATAAATGGTATCAAAACCTGTCTGGCGCGTATCCAACATATTTTCAAAATTCAGGAAGAGCGAAAAATGCTCCCCTAATTTTTTCTCAGACATGAGGCCCATGATCCAATAGGATTTTCCGGTACTTCCATCCGAAAGTTTTTGGGGGCTGAAATAGTAAGCTTCCAGTCCGATCCAGAAATTACCATGTTTTTCATACATCAAGACATTATTCAGCCGGTGCTTGGCAACCAAGGGGTACTCTGTGGTTTCATTGCCATAATGCTCATTGACATCTGCAAAGGTATACCCCACAAATAGTTTAAAATCATGGTAGCTCCATTTCATATTGGCTTCCACTCCCTGGGTATTGATATAGCCATTGGGCTGGGTAAATTCATACATCCCACCAGGGTTCCGCACCAATATCATGGGGTCATCGATCTGCGTATAAAACAGCAAGGCATTGGTGCTAAGACTAAGCTCTCCTGAAATGGGCCATTTATAATTAACATCCAGATTGATCCCGGTAGAACGTTCGGCCTTTGTCGCAGACACATCTATAGGCTGGACATTTCTGAAATGTAAACGCTCAGTATCTTCGGTAAATTGGGTGGGGGTTTTGTACCCCAATCCCCCACCTGTACGGAAGGTAATCCTGTCATTAGGCTCATACAACAATGAAAACCGGGGCAGTAGATAAGAACCATATTGGCTTTGATAGTCCCCCCGCAAGCCGGTTTCCAAGGTCCATTGAGTGGCCATGTTCCAGGTGTTTTGGACAAAAAGGCCCGTAGTGTAATTGGAAAAACCAAGATCCTGTTCGGGATCCCCCTGCTTTTGATCAAAATTTTCCGTCCATAAATTCGCTCCTACAATCCATTCCATCCGGTCACCGAAGGTAGCATAATTGAGTTCTGAAAAGGAAGAAACCTGCTTTCCCCCAAAGGTATAATCAGGAATGGCTATGGACCTGTCAAAAAAGCTGACACTGTTTTTCAACTGTAAGCGGGAATGATTGGAAAAGCGATGGGTAGCGTCAAACTGGGTGGATAATCGGTCCGTATTATTGGCCTCAAAATACCCCGTGTTGCTATCTCCTTCCACATAATCCATGCTGCCTCCCAACCTATCTTCGGTCACAAAATTGAACCCTAGGTTAATCTCCGTGCCCTCATCGAGGTAGAGAAAAAGACGAGGGTTAATGGTGTACCGTTCAAAATCAGGAATGGCCGTGAGCCCAATGTCAGCAGGGTCGTATGCGGTTCCCTTGTTATAAGAAGCAAATACCGTGGTCCCTATTTTGCCGTATTTTTCTGCATAAAAGCCACTGACATCCAGCCCCAAGGCCGAGGTACCATTGACCATAAAATTGAGTTCGCGGTCTTCCCCAGGGGTTCTGGAAACAAGGTTCACCAGTCCCGCAATGGCGCCGCCCCCATACAGGGTAGATGATGCCCCTTTGATCACTTCTACCTGCTTCAGGTCCAAAGGAGCGATCTGCATCAGGCTCAATCCTCCGGAATAGCCCGAATAAAGCGGAAGGCCATCCCTTAGCAACTGGGTATATTTGCCATCCAGCCCCTGGATCCGGATGCTGGAATTATAACTGGTTGCCGAAGTCTGTTGGGTCTGGATTCCTGTGCTTTCGTTCAGAAGCATGCGGATATCCCCGGGCTTCATGTTCCCTTTTTCTGCCAATTCTTCCCCTGCAATAAACTCTACCCGTGTAGGAATATCTTCTATGGTCCTGCTGCTTCTGGTGGAAGTGATGACGACCTCTTCCATCTCTTCATCTGCATGGGACATCAATAGGGTCAGTTCTTTTTCATCCGGGCCCATGGGAAAGGACTTTTCCAATTTTATCGATTGATAACCTAAATGCTGTACCATCAAGGTGTAGGTCCCATCCGGAATCCCCTCAATGTTTACTTTCCCCTGGATATCAGTGGCACCGCCTTTTTCCAATTGAGGAATGAAGACTGACACGCCCAATAAGGGTTCCTTGGATTCCCTGTCCTTGATCGTTGCTGTAAAGGTGTTCTGTGCCATCGCCTTACCAAACAGGCAAAGCAATAACACTCCTGTGATAATATGTTTCACGGTAATTTTTTATAGTTATTTGACTGTAAAATATAGAAGAGGCTGCCCCAAAATAAGAGAAATCGTCCCCGATATTTATCGGAATGGTAATGACGTGGATCTATGAGACAGCATCACAAAGTAAAAAAATCAGCCCTGTGGGGGTTTGAAAAGTGACTTGGCCAGGGAAAAAGGGGTAAATTCCTGCTTATCGCCCAAAACCGCTTTGCTTATTTCTTTAAAGGGCAAAGGCGAAAACACCAATGCTTGTAATATAAAGCCCGGGCAACTACCACAAGTATAAAAAGGAGAACATATTCCCATACTGGGCACAGTACCCTGTTCAGGTTCGTCTTCACAAGCATGCTCTGTTTCATCCGGACAAGTGTCGAAGGTTGGGCAACATGGCAATAAAGATAAAGTAAGAACAAGGGGCAACATAAGGACTAAGGCCAGCCTTATGATATAAATATTCCTGTTGTTCTTTCTTTCCATGGTTCAGTTGCCAAAAGACCGGCAATGATCTTTGGCCTTAATTATCTTCCATGGCAAATTTATATATTCTACCTCATTTTAAAAAACTGGCAACTATATGCACTAATCCTAGTATAATGTTAAGCATGATCTGTCGATACTTTTCGAAGTCCCCTTCTTGTTTAATCGGTTACCGGCATGCAGGACTGATTGATTTTACATAACTAAACATGATTTTTCAGTTTAGCAGTAAAACCCGCTCTACCCGATATCTCGAAGAAAAGGATTTGACATGCTCAGTACTATTGTTGACGATTAACTTAACACTAGCATACTCTTAATAGGTATAATTCCAAATGAAAAGAAGCTGTCTCATAAGTAATTTTTACGGCTCAATGACCAAATTTTATTCTGAGATTAGAATAATAGTGATTTGATAATCGAAGTTTGATCGATGATACCGGAGTATCGAGTCGAATCCCAAATTAACCAATCCCGAATAACTGCTGACTGCTCATTGGACACAACTATTATTCTGCTGGCTTTTGGTAAAATTCTATTACGATACAGCCTCTTCTTTTTCAAAACTTATGTGTATCCGCAAAGACACCAGTAGCTCTAAGTTAGCAAACCATCTCTCACAACTTGTCCGCCGAGGCGGAGAATGCACAGAAACCCACAGAAAAGGTTTATTGATTCCGTGGAATTCTGTGGAATCTGTGAGAAATAAATTTATTGGTGTAATTCCGGATAATCGTATAAAACTTAATGTTTCCTTATTTAAATATTACATAGGCAAAATTCTGGAGCGGGTTAAATCAATTGTTCTTGTAAGCATTATGGTTCGATGACATACCAGGTATAGGAATTTGCCGGAATGGTCACTTCCAGTGTAATGGAGTAGTCCCGTGCCAGCTTATAAGTCCTGCTTGTCCCTTCTTTTTCCCTCACTTGAGCGGTCTCACTTAAGCCGGTATAGTACAAGGGCAATTTGATTTCCCTGGTAATTTCCCCATCAGTTGGGTTAAAGAACATGGCCAAGCCTTTTTCCTCCAATTCAGGATTGGCATGCATAAAACCGTCCCAATCTTTTCCTGAAGGCCTTCTCAAGTGAATAAGATCACTGTTCAAGACCCTGCGGTACTTCTTGTACCAACCGATCACCTCTTCCACCAATGCTTTGGTTTCCGGAGCATCATAGAGCCGTGGTCCCCGGTAGCAGGCCTGGACTCCCGAGCCATAGTTTTGCATCATGTGGTTTTCATAGTCCTTCAGGTGGTCCTTTAGGGGTTCCAAGGTGGCCGCGGCGCCTCCCCCATGGTATTGGGTCAAAGGAACAAAAGTCCAGCACATGCTTGGAATCCTGTCCCAAAGTCCATCATAGATATTCAGACGGCCATGCATCAAATGCCTTTCCCTTGGAAGTGACCAGTTCACCTCCCTATAGCCAATGCCTGTCTTATTGGTTCCGGAATTCACATAAAAATCAGGCACGTTCATATAGATCCCTTCTTCACGCATCCATTGGTACAGCCCTTGGATCTGGGCATATTGCTTCCACTGGCTATCTCCCAAACCATTGTGATGGGCGTGCGTCGTGGAAGCGCAGACATTCCCGGGATAGGATCCGTCATTCTCAAACACCTGCATACCGGTTTTGTCGAAGAACTTTTTGATCTTTCTGAAATAATCATAACCCCATTCGCTGCTCAGACAGGGGGAAGAGCCGAAAATCATCCCGCCGCGCTTACCTGTTTCGGGATTGATGACATCCACTTCCTCGCTGATCCATCGGCTGGAAAGCAGCGAGTAACCGCCCAACTCTATCCCTTTGGAATTGGCATATTCCCGGAGTTCTCTGAATTTCCGGTAGTTCTCCTCTGATTCGTCTTCCATGTTCAGCCCACTGCCAAAACTAAGGATGATCATTTCATAGCCCACTGCCGCACATTGGTCCACTGCTGTTTTGACCACCTCAGGATCTGTAGAGGTCAAATGAAGAAAAATGGGGTTTTCTGTGGTCCAGGGAGAAATGGTGCGGTACATTTTACGGATAAACAGACCGCTTCTTTCTTCGTCCCTGCTGTCCATGGGCAATTCCCAGACCCTGAAAGTGCTCAGGGTGTCTCCTACAGGAATGGCCGTCTCCGGTCCTAAAGGAGGCCTTACTTCCAGCATACACTCCAGGTTCAATGGGTAATTCGTTTGGGTAGTGTATCGGGGATCTTTTTCCCAAAAAACGGTTTCCTGGGAGGTCTTTTGTTGCATTCCCCCAAAGGCATAATCAGTCTGTACATGGATGTTGGGTTTTACCCAGTGCTCCGGTGTATCCACAAGGTTCTCCCCTTCCACCATCGCCAGCTGTTCCAGTTTAAAGCTGTTAAGCTGTACGATCAACTCACTTTCGTTGATCACTTCTATCCATTTGGATAAGGTAGGGATGCCATCATACATGGCATAGTGCACTTTTACTTTCACCCCATCTTTGGCCAAAGTAAAGACCAGCTCTTTACCGGTGGGCATTTTTTCATTCATCGCCCAGCGAACACGTTTCCAGCCCATCCTATCGGAAATTTCCTTCACATCAAAGTCCTGAATTTGGAAAGAATTTCCGGTGGCACTCAGCTCATCCACCCACTTCATCAGGGTATAGGCATACTCTGGTTGACTGCTCAGGCCTCCAATCTCATTGGACTTCCCATCTATGGTCAATACCCCCTCGTTGGAAACGGCCCGAAGCATGCTCTCCCCCGTCATCTGGTTGACATAATCAATGGTGGCCAGATTGGGGTTTACCTTAAACACCCTTGCTATCAAGCCATTGCTGAGTACGATATCATTGTCATCGTTCCGGTAAACCTTGGCCCTGGCTTTGGAATTATCAATCAACCAATCAAAATCCGGGCGGTCCAGCGGCATGGCTATTTCAGGCAATCCGGCCATCTTTTTGGTCAAATGCTCCTTAACTTCGCTGGACTGCTCCACCTTCTGGCCGACAAAATCACCCGGCTTGATCACCGGTGCAATCTCAAAATACTCAATCCTAGGTTCGGCCCATACCGCATGGTCTCCGCTGCCACCATCTCCGGCATCTTCCACCACCAGCTCCAATACCCCCCTGCTGATTTCCATGTCGATCACCTTGGCCGGATCCCCCTGCCTCATCTTCCCGCTGTTATAGACCTCTTGCCCATCGTGGATCAGTTTAAAGATCACGCTTCCCCGGTCCACAGCGCCATCCTCCCCTTCAATCCCAACGAATTGCTTCTCGGATTCAGTGACATGATAAAAGATCCTCTTCCCGTCCGTCAAAGGGATGGATTTTATTTTGTCCGACTGATAATCAATATCCGAATCATTGACGCCCACCTTGGCAAGAAAACGCCGGCCGTTATTCATTTTGATTTTGATCGTGGAATTGGAGTGTACCCCTATTCCCTTGGAAAACCCCTCTCCCGATATGGACAAGGCTTCCCCGGTCACTGACTTGTTCTTTACCGGAGCGGCATAGGTCTGCTCACTTAAGGAAATATCCAAATCCTGTAATTCGGTATAGGTCTGGGCATTTCCATAATGCACTGTTGAAAAAAACATCAACAGTGCCATACTTGCTAAATACGCTAATCTGTAAGACATTTTATATTGAAATTACTTGGTCATCATGTTCCAATGGAAGGCAAAATCATTTTTCCCCTCAAGAGCCCTTATGCTTGTTTGTCCCTTTTCAAGGGAAAGTTTGGTCAGGCTATAGTCCCCATTTTCATAGTCAAAGCTTTTCCCATCATCATCATAGAGTTGGAAACTGCCGTCCTTTTGACCATACACCCTTACTTCTACAGGCAGATCCGAGGTCCACTCAGAAGTTTGACGGATTTTTGGAATCATGGGGATAATCCCCCCATCGCGGACAAAAAGGGGTATTTGCTCCAAGCCCGGTTCTACTTCGATTACTTCACCATCCCCCACAAAGTTTCCTGTGTAGAAGTCGTACCATTTGCCTTTTGGCAAGATCACCTTCCTGCTTTTCTCCCCTTCAAACATGGGAGCTACAAGGAGATTGTCCCCCATCATGTATTGGTCTTTGACCTCACTTTTTACCGCCTCAGCGTAAGGGTTATCGGTAGCGTCTAAGGCCCCTTTGACTTCTTCAGCCTCTACCAGATATCCTTCAACCAGCTCCATCGCCCGGAAGGGAGGTTTTCCTTCAAAATAATACTGGGCAAAGGTGGAGTAGATATACGGTAACATCTGCATCCGCAGAAAAGCCACTTCCTGACAAGCTTCATAAACATCGGGAAAAGACCATGGCTTGGTACCATCGGCCCAGGCATTGAGCATGGCCATGGGAGAAAAACATACGGACTGCATTCTGCGCACCCATTCCTCGGAAGAATCACTGGCCCGAACTTCAGGAGTCCATAGCAAGCCGGAAAAACTCGAATTGATCAAAGCAGTGATAAAATCCTTATGGCTGTAATAGTCATTGTATATCACATAGGGATAGGAAACCGATCCGGCATTGGCGGCACGGATAAGGCCATAGGTACGCTCATTCTTTTGGCGGTATATTTCATCGGTCAATGTCATCAACTGCGTACCATAAGTTTGGCGCATCTGCTCACCATCATGCCCGGAAGGGAAGGTGGCGATATCGGGCCACAACCAGCTATCATAGCCATCCACCTCGTCTATTTTGAAACCACTCACCCCAATATCCAATTGGTGCTTGACAAGATGGTCTTTGAATACCTTTCGGGCACCTTCCATGGTATAATCAGGCACCGTTCCACACCATACGGTATGGGAACCGGTATACGCTTTCATTGCCTTATCCAGTTTGGAATCAGGCCACAAAAAAGGATTGCACCAAAGATTGACCCTGGTTCCTCTGTTGGCCATCTGCAGAACAAATGCCTCAGGATTGGGGTACCGGCCTTCATCCCACTCAAAAGTACAGGGATAAGCTTTGCTGTGCCAGCCCGGCTCCAGGCCGATGACATCCAACGGAAAATTCTTTTGGGCAAAGTTTTCTGATTCCTCCGTCACATCCGCATCAGAGTACAGTGTGGGCGTTCGTTGCCAAAATCCCAAGCCCCATTTTGGGGGAATAAAGCCACCGCCACAGTACAGGTTGAACCGCTGAACCACTTCCATCATGTCCTTTCCGGTAAACAGGATCATCTCTACTCCTTCTTCAGGAATGACAAATTCCAAATTGTCCGAATAAGGATTGGCCGACCACTGCGCATCCGTATTGCGGTCTCTCACAGCTGCAGGATGGGCACTTTCTTTGCTCACTCCCGAACCTGCATAAACATCAATATAACGTGCAGCATTGATCAATACCCCATATCCCTTGTCCGATACAAAAAAAGGCACCGGAGCATGGGTCCGGCCATTGTCACGGCCACCATAGTGGTCCATATGAAGCCGCATGATGCGCCCCCGCTGACGAACAGTTTTAAAATTTAATCCAAAACCGTATAACTCCTCGCCTTCCTCCAATGGGAAGCGAATATAAGTACGCCCATTTTTGGTAGACGCCTTGACTTCTCCCAGGTCTATTGGGATGGGCTGATCCCCCAGTTTTGTAATGGCCTCTGCCCTGGGCGCTTTCTTGGATTCGGATAACAGGTTAAAGGAAGGAGGATTATTCACCTCGGCCTTCCAAACACCAGAATGGGTCTGGTCCCATTGGGGAGAAAAACTCCCTGCTGCCTCCTTGTTTTCAGTACCTACTGTTTTACAAGACAACAGTAGCACCGATAACAAAAAGCAGCATAAGCTAAACTTGAATTTCATTTTGACTTGGATTATGAATGAACTATTAAAGACAAACCATTATCACCACCGAATCTTTCACACGCACCACACGACACAATACATTAATTCAATAACCACTGAATTAGTAATACAGGATTCTACAATGCTTGAATTTAATAAAAGAGAAAAAATCCTTTGTCAACTTGGTTAATATCCGAAATAAATACGTCCTTTTAATTAAAAGCACCTTTCAAAAGGTTAAAAATTCTGATTATCCGGATTGTTACCTCGAATAAAATTGGCTCTATATGATTTAGTATGGCTAAACTTGCTAAAACTTTCAATTACAGTTCTCCTCTGTTTAATTGATTGGAGGTAGATTTTCGGCAAGGCTTTTCAAGGTGGCAAAAGGCATTAGCGGAAAATGGTTGACATTATGAATAGTTTTGGCGGCTAATGCTTAGAGCGACTGTTGGCAAGGCCCCGGGCTGCGCCTCCTTTGTCGTCTTGCCTGCCTGGGCAGACAGGCCCGGGGTTAACCATATAGCACCCCTTCAGGGTGCTCCTGTGATTGTTTTTTAAATAATGGCTATAGCCCTGTATGGGCAAAACATTAATAACCCTGGGTGCCAACCCAGGGCCAGAAGTGTCTACGTTGTCCGCTTTCTTACCAAAAATAGCAAACGGTCACTGAGCTTGTCGAAGTGAGCTGATTTTCCTGTTAATTGTGAAAAAATCTTTTCCTACCGATAGCCATCGGTAAAGGGCCTCTTTGAACATCAAGTCATTTAGATCTCCTTAATAATTTAAATTTGTCTACCCATAGCAATCCATATAGAACCTTATTTTATTACTATTGATTGTTTGACTAAGGTGTTGACTTCGAGCACTAATCCATCTGTCTTCAAGTTTTTCAGGTCAATGACAAGGTTACATTGGACAGTGTTAAAATGTTAATTGAAAGTAAAAAAAATCTTTACATATATGAATATTTCTGATGGCGATCAGTTATATTTATAAGCATAGAATTAAGGGTTTCCTGATGTTATTTTTTACTCATATTCTGTTTTGGTGCAATTATCCAAATTTTTACTATGGTTAAATATTTTTTTAATATGTAAAAATTTTCATAATGTTTGTGTTTTGTGTATTAAGTTTCGGTTAATTTCGTATTTTAGCTTTATGCTTTGCAGGATATCAGATAGATTTGCTCTAAACTAAACGCGAGATGGACCAAGCATTACTAAAACAAGTATTTGATGAAAACTATACCAAGCTGGTGCTTTTTGCCAACCAATACATCTACCAGGAAGCGGAAGCGGAGGATATTGTTCAGGAAGCCTTTGTCAAGTTGTGGCACAAACGGGAGGACTTGAAGAATGATAAAGTGGAATCCCTCAGGTCCTATTTATACCAGACAGTGAGGAACAAAGCCCTGAATTATCTGAAGCATCATCAAGTAAAAGAAGCTTATCAGCACCAATTGGATCCAGCTGCCGTGCAATATTCCCTGATGAACACCATTTTACAAACAGAAGTTTTGGTGGAAATTCACAAGGCCATAGAGGAATTACCTGTTGAATGTCAAAAAGTAGCCAAGGAATTATTTATCCAAGGGAAAAAGTATACAGAAGTGGCCGAGGAACTTTCCATCTCTATCAATACGGTCAAATCGCAGCGAAAGCGGGCGCTGACGCTATTGAGGCCCCGTTTATCCGACGTGGCATTTAGTTGGTTGCTTTAATGTTTTACCTACGTTAAGTTTTGATGAATAATATTAATAAGAAATTAAGTTTGGAAATATCAGGGGGTGGAGACACCCTTTTTTACTTTTTAACTGTCTTACCCATAAACAAACTGAAACGTTGATACAGGAGAAGATATATTGGGAATACCTGGTCTTGATCAAAAGGGAAGCCATCCATGGACTGGATGAGGCAGAACAAAAAGAGTTTGATCAACTGTATGCCTCTGTGCCAGCTTTTCGGGAATTAGCGGATAGTTTGAAAGAAAGGCAGGCTTGGCACAGCCACTGGAAGACCTTGGAAAGAGTGGATGTTGATAAGGCTTGGTCAAACATTGCGGGAGCTACAAAATCAGGAGTTGCTTCCAGATTTAGGCTGATATCCTGGTTGCCTTATGCGGCAGTTCTGGTCATTTGTATTTTGCTCTATGTGCTTTCAAATGGTTTGTTTTGGGAAGAGGGTAAAGAGGTGGAGCATACGGCGATCACCATTCCTCCGGGACGGGATCAGGCCCTTTTGGTGCTGGGAAACGGGCAGGAGATCGATTTGTCCAATGAGTCGTCTACTGAGCTAATACAATCCCGTTCTGGCATAGCAATAGGTAATGAGCGGGTAAGTTACGGGCAAAAGGGGCAAGGAGAGGAGAAAAGTGAGATCAATCAGTTGATCACCCCTGTCGGAGGTCGCTTTCAGCTGGAATTGGAGGATGGCACCATAGTATGGCTTAACTCCAGTTCAAAAATATCATTTCCCACGCATTTTATAGGAAAAACCCGTGAAGTGCATGTTTGGGGAGAGGCCTATTTTGATGTGGCAAAAGATAGCCAAAGGCCATTTATAGTCAGTATCCATAAAGAGGATGCTGTTATCCCCGAATCGAGGGTAAAAGTACTGGGAACCGAGTTTAATATTTCAGCCTATAAAGACCAACATCAAACCGTAACTACCTTGATCGAGGGGGAAGTTGAGGTGGATTCGGACGATGAAAAAGTGGTTTTAAGTCCTGGGTATCAAGCAATCAGTGGAGCGGAAAATGCTTCAATAGAAGTAGTAAAGGCCAATATTCCATCTGTGATTGGATGGAAAGACAAAATGTTTGTTTTTGAGGATGAACCTTTGGAACAGATCATGAACAAAATCGGTCGCTGGTATGGTGTGGATATTCATTACCGATCGGATGTCAAGCAAAAGAAGTTTAGTGGCCAAATTTCACAGGACCGTGAAATAAAAGGCGTATTGGACCTTTTGGAAACGACGGAAGAAGTACGGTTTATCCTTCAATCAGAAGACACTATTATAGTTAAATGACAAAAGTGATGATTACAGTAAGCAAATAACCGGCCTATGAAAGCAGTATAGTACAGTTTTTCCCTATTCCCCCAATTTCCGGGAGTGTACCAATGTATGCACATTGGTGGGCTTCTAAATTCTAAAAGAAAATCAAACATTATAATCACCAAATATGAATCATTCACTATCCATTTGGAGCAGTGCCAGAAGGGCTGTGTCCAAAAAAAAGTGGCGTTACTCCAGGTTCGCCATTGTCCTTGCATTGATCACCTGTTTGCAGGTAAATGCTGGAGTGTATTCGCAGCGGTTAACGATTAAAAAAGAAAATGCTTCCCTAGTGGAAGTTTTTAAGGAGATCAAAGAAAAGACAGGGGTGCTGTTTTTGTATTCCACGGCTGCCTTGAAGGAGGCCAAGCCTATCAATATCAAAATGAAGGACGCCTCGCTATCAGCCATACTGGAAGCGTGTTTTGAAGGGCAGCCTTTGCAGTACGAGTTAAAAGAAAATACCATCGTGGTCAAACGAAAGGAAATCCCCGCTACTGAAAAAGTGGTTGAGGAGGCGCAGACCATCAAGGGAAATGTTTCTGATGCAGCGGACCAAAGTCCCATCGTTGGTGCTTCTGTGATGCTCAGGGATATCGGCAAGGGAACGGTTACTGATTTAGATGGCAATTTTTCACTTACTGTCCCTGGGTTGCCGGCGACTTTGGTGGTAAGCTATTTAGGCTATTTGGATAAAGAGGTAGAGGTGACGGACAGTGGGCTTGTAGGGATCAGCCTGGTCCAAAGTGCCGCAGACCTGGAAGAATTTGTGGTAACGGGATATGGCACCACCAAAAAGGAAAACCTCAGCGGTGCGGTAGACATGGTGGGATCGGAAAAGATAGAGAACAGGCAGGTAGCCAACCTGGGAGATGGCCTGCAAGGTTTGGTCCCTAACCTCAACATTACCCGAAACAGTGGTAGAGCAGGAGACGGTCCTTCTTTTAATATCCGGGGTTTTACCTCTCTGAACGGAGGCTCTCCACTGATCTTGGTGGACAATGTCCCCGTGACGGAATCGGAATTGGCCAATGTCAATCCTGCAGATATTGAAAGTGTATCGGTGCTGAAAGATGCCTCTTCCGCGGCCATTTATGGTGCCAGGGCAGCATTTGGGGTGGTTTTGGTCACTACCAAGGCAGCTAAATCTTCCAAGATGAAGGTCAGCGGCAATATGATTTATGGGGTGAGGACTTTGGGAGATATTCCTGATGTGGTTACCGATCCATATAGGGCAATGAAGTACAAGCACGAAGCTGCTTGGCCTCTGTACAATCTCTATCCCGAGGAGAGCAGAGCCTATGCCCAAGAAAGGTCAGCTGATCCAAGCCTTCCAGCGGTTATCCTCAATCCAAACAACCCGGATTTTTACCAGTACATTGGTCAGACCAATTGGATGGATGAAGTGTATAAGAACTCCAGTTCCAGTTATTCGGCCAACTTTTCTGTTTCAAAAAAGGAAAAGGACCTCAATTATTATTTCTCAGGAGGCTATTACCGCCAGGATGGTATGCTCAAGTATGGAAACGATACGTATGAGCGGTTTAACCTTCGGGCCAAAACAGATATGAAAATTACAGAATGGTTGACCTTGGGAAACAATACGGCTTATGCGAATAGCGAGTATGACCGGCCCTATTACAATGAGTGGCTGTTCTTTCATAATGTAAACCGTACCAACTCTCTGGATGTTCCAAGGAATCCTGATGGAAGCTGGACCTCTGCCGGCGCCGAAATATTGGGCAGGCTGCAGGAGGGGGGAAGGAATGTTTCTGCTTCCAATGACCTGATGACCAAATTTGACCTCAAAGCCAACCTTATCGGAGAGGTGCTACAGTTGAAGGCAGATGCGACTTTCAGAAGGATCAATACAGCAGGCTCCTCCTTTGATGTTTCGGTGCCCTACAAAAACGGACCGGATCAGCCCATACAATATCGCGGAGCCAATCCGAACTTTGCGCAGTCCAGTTCTTCTGAGGTCAAGCACAATATTTATAATGCCTACCTTGACTTTAACAAAACCTTCGGCGGGCGGCATGCCTTAAAAGGACTTTTGGGATATAACCAGGAAAGTAGGATTTTTAGTGATTTCTGGGTAAGCCGTAAGGAATTGGTGACCACCGGCCTCCCCACAGTTTCGTTGGCCACTGGGGATTGGAACGGAAACGAAGGCTATTCGGATTGGGCCGTAAGAGGAGCCTTTTACCGGTTGAATTATGTCTTCGATAACCGATATATTCTGGAGTTCAACGGTAGGTATGACGGCTCTTCCAGGTTCCCGAAAGAAGACCGGTTTGGCTTCTTCCCTTCAGCTTCCGCCGCTTGGGTGCTTTCTGAGGAAGCCTTTATGCAATCTTTTAACGAATCCCTCCATTTGGATTTCTTTAAAATCAGGGCCTCTTACGGTACCTTAGGAAACCAATCGGTGGCAGATTATGGATACATACCGGCCATGGGCTCCGGACAAATTGGGCAAATTTTGGGCGGTCAGCGACCACAGACGGTATCCCCTCCGGGCTTGGTGGCCAGTTCCCTGACCTGGGAAACGGTGCGCAGCAAGAACTTGGGAATTGACCTAAGCTTCTGGGAAGGAAAGTTCGGTGCCAGTGTGGACGTGTATTCCAGGACCACCAAGGACATGTTGGTCAAGGGTAAAACACTCCCCGCCGTGTTGGGGGCAAGTGAGCCTAAAATCAATGCCGGAGATTTGGTGACCCGTGGTTTTGAGTTGAGACTGGATTGGAGGGATGAAGTGCTTTTGGCGGGTGCTCCTTTGAATTATAGCATTGGACTGAACCTTAGCGATTATAAGTCGGAAATCCTTAAGTATGATAATCCTACCGGCTACATGGGAGACTATTATGTGGGCCAGCAAATTGGAGAAATTTGGGGATTGACCAACGATGGCTTTTTCCAGTCAGAGGATGAACTGGAGCAACTGGATCAGACGGCTGTAGGATCGGATGATCAGGGATATGTTTTCTATGTTGGTGATCTCAGGTTTGAGGACATCAATGGGGATGGAAAAATAGACCGAGGCGACTGGACCTTGGAAAATCACGGGGATTTCAAGAAAATCGGCAACACCACCCCTCGTTATTCTTACGGGCTGGACCTGTCGGGTAACTGGAAGGGCTTCGACCTCCGGGTCTTTGTCCAAGGGGTAGGTAAAAAAGACTGGTATCCTGAAGCTTCCAACCATTATTTCTGGGGTGTCTATGCTCAGCCTTGGACCAATGTACAGGCGCACAACCTGGACCATTGGACCCCTGACAACCCGGACGGTTATTTCCCACGAGTGAAATCATATATTGCTGAGGACCGCTCAGAGTTAGGGATTCCTCAAACCCGCTATTTGCAAAATGGAGCCTATATGCGCCTTAAAAACCTAACGCTTGGCTATTCGCTTCCTCAATCCCTGCTGAACAGGGCGAAGATCAACCACCTAAGGGTTTATTTCACGGCAGAAAACCTGTTGGAAATCTCCCACCTGAAGGCCAGGCTTGATCCAGAGGTCATTGGTTCCGGTGGAAGTAGCAATACGACTACTTATCCCTTCCAAAGAACATTCTCTCTTGGCGTGAATTTCACCTTATAAGCATTTCAACCTGACATTTTATGAAAAATAATATAATAAAATTGGTAGTTATGGGGGCCTTGGGTGCCTCCATAAGTTCCTGTAACGATGAGTTCCTACAGCGAGAGCCCCATGTTGACATTACTGCCGAGCAGTTTTTCAATACTCCCACCGACTTGGAAACCTATACCAATGGCCTTTATGGACAAATGAGGTATTCCTATGAGGACTTGGGTACGGATAATATTTCCCTCTATACCGGAAGTACTGAGACCGATCAATTGCTCATTGGCAGCCTTAACCCCGGTAATGTCGGCGGCTGGTCAGATTGGGCAGATTTGAGAAAAATCAATTACATGCTTTCCCGTACGGATAAAGTACAGGGCGATCCGGTGGAGATCAACCATTATATAGGAATAGCCCGGTTTTTCAGGGCCTGGTATTACTTCGAAAAAGTAAAACGCTATTCTGATGTGCCCTGGTATGACAGCGATTTAACAGATGCCGATGAAGCGCTCCTTTATAAGCCGCAGGATCCCAGGGAATTTGTGATGGACCAAGTGCTCGCGGACTTAAACTTTGCCGTGGAGCACATCAAATCCGGAGGTGACCGCACCAGGGTGACCCAGGAAGCGGCCTTATCACTGCTGAGCCGGGTGGCCCTGTATGAAGGCACCTTCAGAAAGTATCATCCAGAGGTCAATCTTCAGGGAAGTGAAAATGAATGGCTTACCATGGCCAAGGATGCAGCGGAACGCCTGATTGATAGCGGCAGTTTTGAAATTTATAGCACCGGGAATACCCAGGCAGATTATGCCAGTATTTTCAAAAGCGGGAATCTGTCCAATAATCCGGAAATGATCTGGTGGGCCGATATGGATCAGAAATTAGGAGTGGGGAATAATTCCCACGTAGTATTTAACTGGCAATGGTCCCTGAGTAAGGGCCTGGCGGATACTTATCTGATGAAAGATGGAACAGCCTTCAGCAGTACCCCTGATTGGAATGAGAAAGGCTTTGTGGAAATGTTCGAAAACAGGGACCCAAGGATGATGGCAACGATAGCCTATCCAGGGTTCAAGACCACTGCAGATGGTGATCCTGTGAGGACCAGCCCCAATTTTGGTGGCTACCTACAGGTGAAGTTTTATCCTGAAGAGGACTTGAGACTAGGTTGGAACAGGAATTATACCGACTTGCCTGTTTTCAGGTACGCCGAAGTCTTACTTAATTATGCTGAAGCAAAGGCCGAGTTAGGGGAGCTGACCCAAGCAGATTTAGACAGGAGTGTAAACATCCTCAGAGAGAGGGTAGGAATGCCGGCCATGCAAATCGGGTCGATAGCAATAGATCCGGTATTGGCTGCCCGTTATCCTCAAGTCGCCAGTAATGCAGCGCTGTTGGAGATCCGAAGGGAACGCAGGGTAGAATTGGCCTGTGAAGGATTAAGGTATCCGGATATTTTAAGATGGGCCGCAGGAGAGGTGTACAATGGAGGCCAACAGGGGATGTATGTTCCCCAGCTAGGGGCCATGGACGTGACAGGTGACGGGGTGGAAGATATCGCCATTCTTGAAGCACCAGGAAAAGAGGGACCTTTGCAGGGGCTACCTTCTGAAGTTAGAGAGGGGCTATCAATGTATTATCTGGTGGATGAAAATGGTTCTGCCCAGAGTTTTTATTTGACAGAGGGCGACCATGGTTTCATCTCTTTTACAAAGAATAAAAATAACGTACCAAGCTTTATGGGACCAAAGTATTATTACCGGCCTGTCCCACTACAGCAAATGGTCCTCAATCCCAATTTGATACAGAATGAATTCTGGAAATAAGTAAGCAAATGAACAGAAGGAAATTCTTAAGAAACAGTACAACTGCAGGGGCAACTTTGATTGCTCCTGCTGTTTCGTTTGCGGCCGAGGCAAGGAAGCCCCTATTGACCGTGGCACACATTACAGATGTTCATATCACTCCCGATAATGGGGTGCCCGAAAGGGCCATGGCATGTCTGCAGGAGGTGGTGAAGCACAGCCCGGACTTTTTCCTTAATGGAGGGGATTCCATCATGGATGCTTCATACGATGGGACCAGCAGGGAAAGGGTCTTGGCCCAATGGGAAACCTGGGACAAGTTTCGAAACAGCGTATCGGAATATGAGATGCATAGCTGTATCGGCAACCATGATCCTTGGTGGGATGTTGATGGCAAAGAGCAGGACAAGATGTTTGGTTTAGACTATGTTGCCAAACGCTTGGATATGCCCAACCGTTATTACAGCTTTTCGAAAAAAGGCTGGCACTTTATCATCCTGGATGGAAACCACAAGGGGGTGACCTTAGATGATGAGCAGTTTGCATGGTTGGAAAAGGAACTGGCTGATTTGGCCCCCAATACCCCTGTATTGCTGATGTCCCATTTTCCCATTTTGACCGTTACCGGCACCTGGGAAGGAGGACAGCACGGGGATCATGTGAAACTGCGGGATTTATTTTATCAGCATAAGGATAAAATCAAGGTGTGCTTAAGTGGCCACCAACATCTGCTCGATAGGGCCTGGTATAATGATGTCCAATATTATTGTAACGGCTCCATGAGCGGTTATTGGTGGGGAGAGGGAGATGAAAGGTCTGCATTGGCCTATTATTATCAGGAAACCCCTCCGGGCTATGCCATAATCAAGCTTTATGATGATGGAAGTTTGGAAAACACCTATCATTCGCTTTTGGATAAATAAAAGAAAATTATGAACAGAAAAGAATTTATGAAGGCGAGCGGGCTGGGACTCGCCTCCCTTTATTTTGCTCCAGCAGCCTTCTCCGCTGAAAACAAAGATGCCATATCGTTTGGGGTCATTACCGATCTGCACCATGACATCATGCATGACAGTATGGAACGGCTGGATGCCTTTGTCCGTGAGATGAACAGGGAAAGTCCTGATTTTATTATTCAATTGGGGGATTTCTGTGTCCCAAAGAAGGACAATAAATCCCTACTCGATACGTGGAACAAATTCGGGGGCAAGAAATTCCATGTCATTGGAAACCATGATACGGATGGGGGCTACAGCCGCGATCAGGTAGTGGAGTTTTGGGAGGCCCAGGGGAAGTACTATTCCTTTGACCAAAATGGCTTTCATTTTGTCGTATTGGACGGTAACGAACACAACGAAAGTCCAGACCGCCCAGCAGGATATGCGAGGTATATCTCTAAGGAACAACTGGATTGGTTGGCAAAAGACCTGGATGCCACAGAGCTGCCTACGGTGGTCTTCTGTCATCAGGGCCTGGACAATGACCTGGGCGGACTTGAAAATGGTACGACCACAAGGTATACCTTGGAACAGGCCAATGAAAGCGCCGGGTTCCAAAAGGTGGTTTTGGTATTGAGCGGCCACCACCATCAGGATTATTATAACCATATCAACGGGATCCATTATGTGCAGATCAACAGTGCTTCCTACCAATGGCTAGGGGACAATTATAAAACCATCCGTTATTCGGAAAAGGTAGATGAGTCCCACCCTTGGATCAAATATACTGTTCCGTACAAGGAACCGATCTGGGCATCGGTGAGACTCTCCACCAAGGGTAAAATTGAGATCAAGGGTAAATCCACCAAATTTGTGGGGCCCTCACCAAAGGAGCTAGGGGTGAATATGGCCGCTTATGCTTATCCTATTGTTCCCTATATTTCAGACCGTCAGCTTAAGTTTTAATGAAGAAAAATTACCTTATTTTATTAGTGGTAGGCTATCTGGCCTCAGTACAAGTTTCATCTGCCCAGATCAAAGGGAGCATATTTCTGGATGAAAATGAAAATGGCGTATTGGACCCTGGTGAGTCCGGAATTTCAGGTGCCGTAGTCAGTGAAGGTTTTCATGTCGTAAAGACCAATCAAGAGGGTAGCTTTGATCTGCCCGGCTGGGAAAAACAACGGTTTGTTACAGTCTATCCTGGCCCGGATCAAAAAGTCAATCAAAGGTACCAGAAAATAGAGGCTGGCAAAAAAGCGTATAATTTTCCGGTAATGGCCAAAGAGGCAAAGGCCAGCACCACTTTTTTGCAGATCTCCGATACGGAAACCTATGAATATGGCGATTGGGTGGATAACCTGAAAAAATATATTCGTGTACACCAGCCCGATTTTGTGGTCCATACCGGAGATATCTGTTATCAATCAGGGATCAAGTGGCATTCGGAACACTTGACGGAAAAAGAACTGGGAATCCCTGTGTACTACTGTCTTGGAAACCATGACCTGATCAAGGGGGATTATGGCGAACAGTATTTCGAAGAAAAGCTAGGTCCTGCCTGGTATGCATTTGAATCTGGAAATGGGCTGTATGTCATCACTCCGATGATGGGCGGGGACTATCCCCCAAGCTTTGATGCAGAGGATATCGGGGGCTGGTTGAAGAACCTGATGGCGGTATATGGAAAAGAAAAACCAAAGTTGTTTTTCAACCATGATCTGTTGAGCAATGACGACAGCTTCCGGTTCAAGATCAATGAAAATGAGCACATTGACCTGGAGGATTACGGTTTGAAAGCCTGGTTATACGGGCACTGGCATGTCAACATGGTGAAGACCCATGGGGAAAGCGGGGTGGTGTCCTACGGTACGGCCACCTTGGCGAAAGGAGGAATCGACCATTCTCCTTCCTGCTTCAGGGAGATTACCGTAGATGCCAAAGGCAATACCAAGAGCAGGCTCCGCTGGACACACCTGGAGCGGGAAATACAGATCGTATCCCCTTCTGGTGACGAAGTGTACAAAGATGCCGAGGGAAGTGTCAGGTTTTCGGTGAACGTTTATGACAGCGGTTCGGAAGTGGACAGCGTAAAAATAAGGGTATTCGGTGAGGAAGGTTTCAACTGGGTCTCCTCCCTGGACGATTCCAAATGGCAACACATGACAAAGGCTTCTGATTGGAACTGGGTAGGTGCTGTCCAAGACGATCTGGAAGAGAATATGGAAGTGGTGGTGGATGCCTACCTGAGAAGTGGAGAAGTGCTGCACAGGAAGAAGAAATTCCAGGTCAAGGGATACAAAAACGATCAAGTGACTGGCCTGGACTGGAACAACCTTGGAGGCAACAAGGAACATCACAGTGTAACGGATAAAGCACATTCTGGCGCTTATGCTCTCAAGTGGCTTGCCAACGTCGGATCGAATGTTTATATGAGTTCTCCGGTCCTGTTTGACAGTTATGCCTTGTCTGCTGGCTTTGATGATGGGAATGAAGAAAACAATTTCATTGTCTGCTGGGATGCCAATACGGGCAAAGAAAAGTGGAAAGTGACTACCGAAAACGGAGTAAAAAACCAAATGGTGGTGGCCAAAGGGAAGGTCATTGCTACCGACATGTTGGGTTTTACTTATGCCATAGACATAGCCACAGGCAAACAGCTGTGGAAAAGAGACCTGAAGTACCACCGTTTACCGGGATTTGTTACGGGAATCGTCACCGATGGCGATATCGTCTATACAGGTTTTGCGGAAAGGCTGACGGCATTGGATGTGGAAGATGGGAAAATTATTTGGCAAAATACCAAGCAGGGCGGTGGAGAAGGTAGTACTCCGACGATGACCATTGCAGGAGATGTATTGGTAACTGCCCGGCACTGGACTGCCATCGATGCTTACGATAGGCACACCGGGAAACTGCTTTGGTCAAAGAGCGATCATGGTTTGAGATTCAGGGATGGGGTTTTGTCTTTTAGTGAAGGGAGTCTTTGGGTGGCAGAGAGGGAGTCCTTTGATAAAGGGAAGCTGTTTGAATTGTCGCCAAAGACCGGAGAGGTACTGAGCAGTTTTTACACAGAGATGCAAAATACCGGGACTTCAGCCCCAATAGTGCTGAAGGATAAGATAATCGTGGCCGGTTCACATCCGGGAGTGGCGGCCTTTGACCGGAAAACCAACCAAAAGATATGGGAATTTGAAGTGGACGAGGCGTTGTTTTATACCCCATCCTATTTTGCCGACCAACAACAGAGTTTGGAGAGCACGCCCGTTTTGGTAGGGGATAAGCTGATCTTCGGTGCCATGGACGGAAAGGTCTACGTGCTGGATATTAATACCGGCAGGCTTCTTTGGAAGAAAAGCCTGGGAGCACCGGTCATCACTTCGGCAGCCATTTCCGATAACGGTTTTTATATCGCCGATTTTGCGGGAAATATCTATTGTTTTCAATCCATTAAATAAGAGTCAACATTAAATAAAGAGAAAGTGAAAAGAGTTGGAACCTTAGTAATACTGCTGTTGCTGTTGGCAGTCGATTTACATGCGCAGGTAAAAAAAGTAAAGCACGTGATCTTGGTCGGCTGTGACGGTCTGGGAGCTTATGCCATTCCCCAATCCGATATGCCGAACCTCAAAATGATAATGGAAAACGGAAGCTATACCCTAAAGGCCAGAACGGTATTGCCCTCTTCCAGTGCGGTCAACTGGGCCTCGATGCTGATGGGTTCAGGTCCTACCGCCCATGGATACACAGAATGGGGAAGTAAAACACCTGAAATCCCTTCCGCCCAGGTGAGTAAATATAACAACTATCCTTCCATATTCGGTTTGATCAGGGAGCAAAAACCTAAGTCAAAAACAGCGGCCATTTACAGCTGGGGCGGGATAGGCCCATTATTGGAAAAAAGTGCCATTGATCATATCATAGACGCTGAGGGGAATGATGAGTTTTGTGCCGAAAAAGCAGCTCAAATTATCAGAGAGGAAAAGCCGAATTTTCTTTTTGTCCACCTCAATGAGCCGGATGGAGTGGGGCATAATATCGGGCATGACACCCCGGAGTATTATGAAGAGTTGAAAAAAGTCGACCAAAGGATAGGCAAAATCCATCAGGCCATTAAAGAGGCCGGGATAGAGGAGGAAACTGTTTTTATGCTCTCCTCGGATCATGGGGGAATTGGAAAAGGGCACGGGGGCAAAAGCACCGAAGAGGTTTATATCCCATGGATAATACAGGGCAAAGGGATTAAAAAGAACCAGGAGATCAAAGACCTGGTAATGACCTATGATACCGCCGCGACCATTGCTTGGATTTTCGGTTTGGAAATGCCCCAGGTTTGGAGAGGAAAGCCTGCTTATAACAGTTTTCGATAAGTAGGCTTTTGGGCGGGTAGTCCCTCAAGCAGCAAGCAAGTAAAAAAATAGTGATGAGAAGCTGAGTAGGTTCAACCTTCATCCAATGCAAGGAGGGAGGAAGGTTGAACCAGGGCTTGGGCTTATTTTCATTGGAATTATTGTGGTAAACTCCAGTCAGCTCACGATCGGACTGGAGTTTACCTATGGTTCTTTTCTGGACTATGACCGGCAATAGTACCTGTAGCCGTCGGGTTCAGGGACAGTGCGAATGGTGCCCCTGTGGACCATTTGGTAAATAGATGATCAGTAGACAGCCTCCTTGCATCTAGAAGAAATGTTTGTAAGGAGTAAAGAAAGTACAGGGAAGTACAAGAAGTATGGATGTTATATAGCGCTGAGCCTATTGGTATTCTTTTTTTTCCCTTTAACCACAATTGGCCAAGGGGCGGAAGAACCGACTACCAGAAAGGAAATTTGGGCAGAGCTTTATCTGTTCAAGGAAATCTCTCCGAAATTCTCCGCTTTTGCGCTGTTTAATTCCCTGTTTCAGAATGGGGTAGGCTCTTATGATAATTTTGTGGAATTGGGTGTGAAAAGCACTTTTTCTCCCCATTTTTATCTGGAGGGCTATTACAGGCATGAAAGATACCGGGAAGAGGGGAAATGGTTGGTGGAGAACAGGCCCCAACTTCGGTTTGGAACTAAGTTTAAAATTGGAAACTGGTCGCTTAGAAACCGGCTACGCTTTGAATACCGGATGTTGCCGGCGGCAGTCCAAAAAATCCGCTACCGCACGGATTTTCGGTTCATTCCCCCGGAGCCAATCCGTATTTTGGGTTTCAGGCCCTTTTATACCACAGAAGTCTTTGTTTCCAAAGGCAAATTGGGAAGGACCAGAAACTACCTGGGTTTTTTCCGGGAGGGCCAAAGCCGGACAGAGCCCTGGATTTATGTCAGCCATCAAGGGGACCTGGAGGACGGAGGCTGGAAATCCACTCTTGTAGTAGGAGGTATGTTGTTGATCAATTTATAAGAACTGCTCCAAATGCCATTAGAGGGCCTTCAGTCATGTATTTCGTTGCTTTAGTATTAGGTATAAAATTCCCTTTAGTCAGAAAAATTCAATTAATATGTATCAAGAAGTTTATTACAATAAGTTAAAGCGTTCTTTTTTTTCGGTATTGTTCATTTGGTTATGCTTGTTGGGGGGCCATGACAAGGCCGCAGCACAAATAGCCGATATCAGAATAGATTTTGAAAAGGAATCCGCTTATTATCCAACGAAGCAAAGTAGTGTAAAGCCCGGCTCCCTATTGGATGCCCAGGTGAGCAGGTATGCAGAGGGCTTGGAGGGAAAGGCCCTGGACTTGACTTCGGATGCAGCCTTGCGGATGCCGGTGAAATTGTATGATTCCCTTGCCATGCCTTATGGTGCTTCGCAGTCTTTTGGGGCATCGCTATGGGTGAAAACCAAACCAGGAACCTTACAGGGGACTATATTAGCAGGAAACAAAAAGCAGGTGGGAAAAGAGGGGAAAGGATGGATGATCGAGGCCACCGAATATGGAGGCTGGGCTTTTCATATCAGTGATGGAAAACAGGAATACAGCTACCAGCCCACCTTAGCAAAGCAAAAAATCAATGACGGGAACTGGCATCAGATCGGCTTTTCGCTGGATAGGTCAGAGGGCAATCTGTATTTTTATTTCGATGGGCAGCAGAGAGGCATATATAATATAGACGGATTGGGCGGTTTGGATTCCGACTTGGCGACCAGCTTTGGAGGCTCGGCCGGTAATTGGGATTACTTGGGACAGTGGGAGGCCTTTAATGGATACCTGGATAATATTACTTTGGTAGCCAAGCATCTGGGCCAAGAGGAAATTGCTGCCGAGTACGGAAAGTATTATCCGCAGAAAAGGGAAAAGCCCTATTGGTCGGGTTCCGTCAAGCTTCTTTCCTGGAATATATGGCATGGCGGACACCGTTTTGGCAAGCAGGTGGGACTTGAACGCATCATCAATACCATCCAAGCCCACCAACCGGATGTGGTGACCTTGATTGAGACCTATGGATCTGTGGAGGAAATTGCCGATGCCTTGGGTTATCACTTTTACCTGGTCAGCTCCAATCTTTCCATCTTAAGTAGATTTCCTGTCAAGGAAACGATCAAAGCGTTCAGGCCTTTCAATTTTGGAGGCGTAGTGCTCCAGCTTCCCAATGAGGAGGAAATGGTGGTTTTCGATACATGGTTACACTATCTGCCCGACTACCAGAAAAGTTTGGTGAAGGAAAAACTCAGCCCTGAGGAATTGGTCAGGGCAGAAGGGGAGACCAGGCACAAAGAGATCAAGGAAATCCTCCGAGAAATCAAACCCGTTTTGGATCAAGCCGATAATATTCCTATTGTCATGGCCGGGGATTTTAATATTGAATCCCATCTGGATTGGACCAGTAAGACCAAAGATATTCACCATGGTTATACCGTTCCTTGGCCTGTTACGATGGAAATGGAAAAGGCCGGCTTTACCGACAGCTTCAGAGAGGCCTACCCCAACCCCTTGGAATCACCGGGCTTTACTTACTGGCCCTTTTACCGGGGGGATGGCAGTGATTATATCCGGCCAAGGATAGATTATATCTTTTATCAGGGAGAAAAGCTAAAGCTCGTGGACTCAAAAGTGATTGACCGGCATCCTATCATGTTTCCGTCAGATCATGCCGCCGTGATTTCCGAATTTGTGTTCAACTAGTTTTTAAAAAGCAAAATGAAAAAGTACTGGATCGTGGGCCTGGTGGGCATGCTTGCTTTGACCGCGGCAATTATTGCTGTTAAACCGAAATGGTTTAACCCGAAAGGCTCTATTCCTTTGCGGTATCAATTTCCCCAAGGGGTGGCTTCAGCCGATCCCCAACCAGGGGCCATTATGCTTTGGACACGGATAGTTCCTTCAGCGGATTCAGAAAAGGAGGTGGTGGAAGCCAACGTCCAAGTTTCCCTGAGCCGGTCCTTCGAGAAGCTGATTCATGAAGGAAGGGCCACAACGGGAAGGGATGCTGATTTTACCCTTCGGTATTTTGCAACAGGTCTCCCCAAGGGAAAAAAGGTTTTCTATCGGTTTATAGCGGGATCGGATACCTCCAGAACAGGAAGGACCTTTACCGCTCCTGCTGCAGAGAATCCGGCCAGCTTAAATTATGCTACCATTGCTTGCTCGAGTTACGAGCAGGGATTTTTTGGAACCCTTAAGACCATGATTGAAGAGGATAAAAGCCGGCCTGAAAAGGAACAGCTGCACATGGTCTTTCACTTGGGAGACTTTATCTATGAGGTGGTAGGGGATGATCCCCGTCAGGATAACCATCACCCCAATTGGTTGGTAGACCGCCAAGGTAAGGAGCGAAGTATTCCGCCTTTTCCAGACGGAAAGCAATGGCCGGATTCCGATCATTGGAAGTCCGGATCCTGGAGTCCGGTAACTTTAGCGGACTACCGGCATCTGTACAAAACCTATCTGTCTGATCCCATTATGCAGGAAGCAAGGGCCAGGTGGCCCTTTGTCTATACCTGGGATGACCATGAGTTTGCCGATGGTGGCCATCAGTCCAAGTCTTATATCGCCGATATGATAGGACTGCCAGGCATGCAGAAGGTAAAGGTCGCCGCCAACCAAGCTTGGTTTGAATACCTTCCTGCTGCCTTGAGTGATGCACAGAATCTGGAGGGAGTAAAAAATGAAGCCCATGATTTTATTCCCACAGCAGTGGAAAACCGCCCAATTCCGGATAAAACGGAGCAAGGGATCTATTCTGAACCCAATAATATAAAGGCCATTAATTCCATGGGAATGTACCGGGCATTTCAGTGGGGAAAAGATGTGCTGATTATCGTTACGGATAATAAAAGTTATCAACTGCCGGGAGTTTCGGTATTGGGGGTGAAGCAAAAGAAGTGGTTCAAAACCGTCCTTAAAAGCAGCAAGGCCAACTGGAAATTATGGGCCAATAGTGAGCCCTTTCAGGAAGTGTTGATGGATTTTGATAATGTACCTGAACTCCATATGGAAAGAAAACTCCTCTATAATGATTCATGGAAGGATTGTTCGGATGAAAGAGCAGAACTACTGTCCTTTATACAATCTGAAGCAATTTCTGGCCTGGTGAGTCTTTCCGCTGATTACCATATCCATATGGCCGGGCTGGTCGAGGGACTGTCCGGTAAGCCGGTAATGGCCGACCTCGCTGTAGGTGCATTGAGCTCCTTCCCTGATTTTTTCTGGCTGGCCAGGAGAGGGCAGGGGGCAGACAGCCCCCTGCTCGAAAAACTTTATGTTTATGCAGAGCATGGGAATGAAATCCCCAATATCAACAACACGGTTCTCTATGGGAGTCAATATGCCTTGGGGCTGGCTTCGGGCATGGAAGGTTCAGCCTTGGATCCGGACAGGACCATCAATCCCCATTTAATGTATTTTGATTGCCAATACAACGGTTATATGTTGGGGCAGGCGGCTTCCGAAGGAATTCGGTTGGATTTTGTGAATACGAGCTCTGCCAGGGTGGACCCCGGAGAAAAGGGAGCAGAACCCCTTTATCGGAAAAGAATGTACCTGAGATCTTGGGGAAAAAACGAGTTTCCAAAGATAGAATTACAATAGTGAAAGGTGGTGTTTTCGAAATATTGTGTTTTATTAATTAATTTTTACGTAAAGTTGTATGTCATGAACTGGGATTTACCAAGTTTATTTACAAACAAAACGGTAGTATACTAACTATAAAATGATGATAAGAATTGCCTTAAATACCCTTATGGCCTTGCTTTTAGTCAGTAAGAGCTTTGCCATGACCGAGCCCCAAGTGACCTTTGAGTATGTAGACCCTTTGGTCAAAGTATTCCCCGAAAGTTCTTATTTCAAGCCTACTGCTGCCCATGCAGATGTAGCCAGAGGGGAGCATGCCACTTTTCAGTTTGTAGTACGGGCCAATAGTTCGATGGAAGATGTCCAGGTACGCGTAGAGGCGCCTGCCATGGGAGCTTCGCTGCTTGGAGAAGCTAAAGTAGGTTTTGTGGATTTTGTGAAAGTCGGGCGGACCAATCCCGAACCAAGTAAAGACCTATTGTCCGCACCCTCTGGGTATTTCCCTGATCCTATTATCAGGGAAACGAGAAGGGATGTGCCCTTTGGAACCACCCAGCCGATATGGATTACCCTTCCCATACCAAAAGATGCACTTCCAGGCCAGTATAGCGGCCAGGTCAGCATAACAGGAAAAATTGAGGGGGAAATATTTGAGAAGAAGCATTCGATCTTTTTGGAGGTATTTGCTCCGGTAATTGATAAAACCTCTTTGATGGTGACCAATTGGTACTTTTTGGACCGTTTACACTATTTAAGTGAATCCGAGGAAATAGAGAAATACTCGCAGGAATACTGGGAGCTGACCCGTGTGATGGCCAGGACGCTGGCCGATTACCGTCAAAATGTGGCTTTGATATCCCCTTTGGACCATACTACGTTTAGCTATTCTGGAGGAAAGTGGGCGTTTGATTTCAGCAATTTCAACAAAATGGTACGCCTCTTTGAAGAGGAGGAGGTATTGGGAAGGATAGAAGGAGGGCACCTGGGTTCACGGATCAACGGCGACTGGGACGGTGAATTTGGCCTCAGGGTACCTGTATTGAAAGAAGGAGAATATAGTTTGGAGCTAAAGGATTTGGAAGAAGGGACGACCAAAGAATTCTACCAACAATTTTTGTCCGCTTTGTGGAAGAACATAGAAGATAATGGTTGGAAAGAACAGTACGTGCAACATATAGCGGACGAACCCATTGATGCGAATGCAGATTCTTATATTGCCATCGCCAGATTTGTCAAAGGGATCATTCCTGAGGTCTGTATCATTGAAGCATGCCATACTTCCAAACTGGCAGGATTCATAGATATATGGGTTCCACAGATGAATTTTCTTAATGAGGATCTGAGCTTTTATAAGGAAAGGCAGGAGTTGGGAGAGGAGGCCTGGTACTACACCTGTCTGTCTCCGAAAGGAGAGTATGCGAATAGGTTTATAGAGCAGCCCCTGATCAAAACCCGTCTCTTGCATTGGGTGAACCACAAATATGGGATTCCGGGCTATTTGCATTGGGGCTTTAACTTCTGGGGATCCAAGGAAGGGATCGTCACTGCTGATAACCCTTTTGACGATGCATCGGGAATGATTGTTTCTTCGGGGAATGTACTCCCGGGGGGAGATTGCTGGATTAGCTATCCAGGAAAGGGAGAAATTCTGCCCAGTATTCGACTGGAGGCCATGCGGGATGGGATAGTGGATTACGAGCTGTTGAAAATGTATGCCGAACATTTTCCTGATGAATCGAAGGAACTGGTAGGAACCACGGTTTATGGCTTTGAACACTATGATACGAATGTTTTGGAGTTTAGAAGGAAGAGGAAGCAGGTATTGGAGCAATTAAGCCAAGTCACTGAATAACCAAGTTTATGTTAGTCAGCCTACTAATCAAAGGAGGCTGCTTGTAAAAGGTCAGGTATCATTTGCCTGGCCTTTATTTTTTTTACCGGGCGTAGGCTTTTAAAATAGAATTATTGTTTGCCAAAGATTTAGGCAATTCCTGTTTATTTGGATGATTCATGGATTAGGAGCTGAAAGCAAAATTACCTGTTTATATTCTGAAATTATTTTCGTATTGCTTTGTATTTTAATTTTTTGTCAGTACATTTCATTTGTTAATCGATTAACTAAGTTAACATCTAATCCCAAATGCTATGAAAGAATTTTACAGCTCATATTTTCCTTGATTCCTTTAATCACCAATGATACCCGTTTTACTTTGGTTAAATCAATAAAAAATATATCCGCAAGACGGAATTATTTTTAATTAAATAGTTAAACGATTAACTAATTTAGATAAAACGAGGCATTTACTGATTAATTACAGGATTCGTAATCAGACTTAAAAAAAGGTATATGAAAAAGAATTTTATTACTAATTACATGGCGAAAACCAGTATGGGCCTCTTGGTGGCCTTTATGGTGGGATACCCATGTGAAACTTATGCCGGTGCAGAGGATACAGGCGTAACCAAAGAAACATTCCGTAAAGAAGTAAAAGGGGTCGTAAGTGGGCCTGATGGTATGGGGATTCCCGGTGCCCTGGTAAAAATCAAAGGAACCGGGGTGGGAACATCCGCCAATGTAGAAGGAGAGTTCAGTATTAATGTAGAAAAAGGGCAGGTGCTTGTTGTCTCCTCTTTGGGGTATATTACCAAAGAAATAGAGGTAGGCAATGAGTCGGTACTAAGCATTGTTTTGGAAGTGGATACCAAAACCTTGGAAGAAGTGGTGGTCATTGGTTACGGTACCAAGTCTAAGGAAACCTTGGCCGGAGCAGTGGAAGTGGTCGGAAGTGAATTGATCGAATCAAGACCGGCTCCAAACGTACTTTCTGCCCTTCAGGGGGCCATCCCAGGGGTGACCATTACCAGAGGTGGTGGACAGCCCGGAGGAGAAGGCTTCAATATCAATATTCGGGGCATTTCTTCGGTCAATGGAGGAAACTCCCCGCTTATATTGATCGATGGCAACCCTTCCTCGGACTTGAACCTTATCAACCCCCATGACATTGAAACGGTCACGGTGCTGAAAGATGCCTCTGCCGCCATCTATGGATCAAGGGCAGCCGGTGGGGTGATCCTGGTGACGACCAAGTCTGGAGGAAAAGGCAAGCCAACGCTGAGGTTTACCAGCAATGTGGCTTTTTCCCAGCCTTTGAACAAAGTACTTTATCCTAATTTGTACCAATACGCCCAGATGAGCAGGGAGGCTGATATCGCCAATGGTACCGCACCGTTTTGGGACGATGTGCGGATGCAGAAAATATTGGACGGGGCAGCACCTGAGCGTTTTCCCAATGCCAATGAGTTTCAGTTTTACCAAACCACCGATTGGTTTGACCAATTGTTCTCCCGAGGCATTCAGCAGGATTATAACCTTAGTTTGAATGGCGGAGGAGATCGCTCTACCTACTATTTTTCATTGGGATATAACCAGAACAATGGTATGGTGGCCAATGCTCCCGATAAGGCAGAGCGCCTGAACTTAAGGATGAACTATTCCTTTGACATCTTGGACAACCTGAAGCTATCCACCAGGGTAGGTTTTGATAGAATGGCAGTAAATGAAGTGTACAATTTAGGAAGGGCGATTGGAGCTGTTTCCCAGCAGCCTATCTTCTTTCCTGTAAAAACACCTGAAGGAAGATGGTTCAGCCAGTGGGGCTATGCCAACCCGGTGACGATTGCACAGGAAAGTGAGCCGTTGGAAAAGTGGACGACCCGGATATTGCCCAATTTCAAGTTGGACTGGGAGATCATCAAGGGACTGGTGGCCACCGGTCAGGCCAGCATGACCTTCGAAAATTATGATTCCAGACTGATCAGAAAGTCCATCCCTTATTATTTCTGGGACGAAAAGTTCGCCTATTATGAATACCAAACTTCGCCCAACAATGCCAACTATTCCTTTTCTAAAACCAATCAGCGTAACTATTCAGTAAGGTTACAATATGATAAAACCCTTGGTGAAGACCATAATATCAGTATCATGGGCGGTGGTGTTCATGAGGAGTACGATTATGATTATTTCAGTGCTTATCGTGACAATTTTGTTTCTGACGAGCTGTTTGCACTCAACCTGGGAGGAACGGACAATATGCAGAACTCAGGAGGAGGAAACCATTGGGCCTTGCAGTCCCTGATTTCAAGATTGGGCTATACCTATAAGGACAAGTACATCTTTGAAGCAAACATGAGGTATGATGGATCTTCCAGGTTTGCCGAAGAACAAAGGTGGAAACTCTTCAAAGGAGGAATGGTCGCCTGGAGACTTTCTGAAGAAGATTTTATCAAGGATTTCTCTTTTATAAACAACCTTAAACTAAGGGCTTCCTATGGCGAGATAGGTAACCAGTCCGGTATCGGCTTATATGATTACGTGCAGAATATCAATATCGGAGGACAGTATCCATTTGGAGATGTGCAGCGGGCACAGTCTGCCTCACTGGCCGGTATGGTATCCAATACACGTACCTGGGAAACCCTGATTTCCAAAAACGTGGGACTTGATGTAGGGGTGCTTAGCGGCAGGTTGAACGTATCCTATGACTATTATTTGAAAACCAATAAAAACATGTTGCTGGGGGTTACTGTACCGGCAGTATTGGGAGCAGCACCGCCAAAAAGCAATAATGGAGAATTGGATTCTTGGGGCTGGGAATTGAGCACGGCCTGGAATGATGAGGTCAATGAATTCAAATACGGTGTCAGACTGGTCCTAAGCAATGGCAAGAACAAAATCACCAATTTGGGCGGATTTGATAACTATGGCGTAGGATTTAACGGCTACAGAGAGGGATATCGTTCCAATTTGTATTACGGATATGATTTTGCCGGTATCATCCAGGATGAAGAAACGCTCAATGAGTACAAGCAATTAGGAGGTGTACCGTCCAATATAGGAATAGGAGATGCCATGTACACGGATTTGGACGGAAACGGCCGTATAGATGCCTACAGTGATGAAAGGGAAAACGGGGACCTGCTTGTGTTGGGAACCACCGATCCTCAATACAACTTCGGTGTGAACCTCAATGCTGAATGGAAAGGTTTTGATTTCAGCGCCTTCTTCCAGGGAGTGGCCAAAAGGACGGTGTTTAGAGAAGGTATTGCCCGTATTCCTTTCTTCTGGCCATGGTACCATCCGCCATTGTTGTACCATAACAACACCTGGGCACCTGATAGAACGGATGCTCAATACCCGAGACTTTCCCATAGTGATATCAGGTGGTGGAATTACCAACATTCCAACAATAACAAAGAAAACGGAGCTTATGTAAGATTGAAAAACGTGCAATTAGGCTATACCATGAAGTTCCCAAATGCTTTGATGAATATCAAGGCCATACAGAAGGCAAGGATTTACTTCAGTGGAAACGATCTTTGGGATTACCACAAAATGCGTGGAGGTTATGATCCCGAGGACAACTCCGGAGGAACAAACTATCCTTTCCCAAAAACTATTTCATTTGGACTTGATGTGACATTCTAAATTTTGAAATCATGAATAATAAGTTGAATATATATATGATTATGGGCTTCCTGCTTTTACTGGGAGCCTGTAATAAGGACCTTGATCTTTATCCCAAAGATCAGGTTTCCGATGGGTCTTTTTGGAAATCACCCAGGGACTTTGAAATGGCTGCCAATGCCTTTTATGGGGCATTGCCGGACCATTATGTACATGATGACAGCAGGGCCGAAACTACGTTTGGATCCGGGCCCAATTCGACCAGTAACGGTACTTACCTGGCCCCGGATGAATCCGGACTTTGGAACAATACCTATGGCGCGGTTAGGGGAATTAACTATCTCTTGGAGAAAGGCGCGGAGTATCCCAATCCTGCTGAAATTGACCGGTGGGTAGGTGAGGCTTATTTCTTTAGAGCATGGCAATATTTCGGTTTATTAAGGGAATTCGGCGGGGTACCCATCGTCACCAAGGTATTGGATATCGACAGTGAAGAACTGACGGCGCCACGTGATTCCCGTGCAGCAGTGGCTGATCTGATCATTGCTGATTTACAGAATGCCATTCAGAGATTGCCTTTGAAGAGTGACTTGTCTTCCGATCAGCTCGGAAAAGTCACCAAGGGAGCAGCCCAGGCTTTTTTGAGCAGGGTGGCACTTTATGAAGGCACTTGGGAAAAATATCATGGCCAAGGGGATGGAAGTGCACGCCTGACCGTTGCCGTAAAGGCCGCGGAGGATTTGATGGCGAGCGGAGAATATTCCCTGTTTGAACAGTATGGCCCTGAGCAAAGCTACCGTAAGTTGTTTACCGAGGCAGGAGAGGACGCCAATGAAGTCATTCTTTCCAGGCGATATGTAAGAGAGATCAATGGCACGCATAATTTCACCAGGTGGCTGGACCAAAACATCATCAACCCCACCAGGAAATTGGTGGATAGTTATTTGTGTCAGGACGGCCTTCCCATAGAGAAGTCGCCTTTGTTTGAGGGGTATGACCAAATGGATTCCGAATTCCATAACCGTGACCCACGATTGGCGCAGACTGTTTTTATGCCGGGTACAGAGTATGCCTGGTTTGATGGAACCAAGGTGTTTGAAAAACCTTCCTTGACCAGCCCAATTACCAGAACAGGGTATAGTCTCTATAAATATTTAGGGGAAACCCTAGAATCCTGGGAGGGAAGAAGTGAATACGACAATATTGTCATCCGCTATGGAGAGGTGCTGTTGAATTACGCGGAAGCGAAATTTGAACTGCAGGGAAGCATCACTGATGGTGAACTGGATAAGTCCATTAATCTTCTTCGTCAACGCGTAAACATGCCCGCCCTAAGCAACGCTTTTGTCTTGGTTAATGGATTGGATATGAAAACGGAATTGAGAAGAGAAAGAGGTGTGGAGCTAGCTTCTGAAGGATTTAGGTTTGATGATCTGATGCGGTGGAAAGCCGCTGAAAATGAAATGCCCATGGCCGTTAGAGGGATTAAGTTTGTAGGCACCGAGTATGAGACTGCTTTTCCGGACCTTAATCCTGGGGTACATTTCTTTGTGGACAATGAAGGTTATATCGTGGCAGAAAATGCTGCCAGCAGGAACTTTGATCCATCGAGACATTACCTAAGGCCTCTCCCCAAAAAGCAAATCAATTTGAATCCTAATTTGGACCAAAATCCAAATTGGCAATAAATTCCACAAGGATAGCATAGGGTTTATTTTTATATATAATTTAGTTTACGATTATCCGTAATTAGACCATTAAATTTATTTCTCACGGATTCCACAGATCTACCTGGCGTCAGACAGGATTACACGGAATTAAAAATCTTTTCTGCGGGTTTCTGTGTATTCTGTGAGAGATGGTTTGCTAATTTAGAGCTACTGGTGTCTTTGCGGATATACATAATTTAGTTTAAGGTTAAACGGGTCGGTTTTCAGAAATCGACCCGTTTTTTAATGCTTGAATTTGTATTGACGAATTTCAGTTTGTTGTTTTCTGAACAGTTTATCCGCTATTTTACCAGTTCCAAAATTTTATAATAATGGATAGCATTAATGGTTTTAAAAATTGACGTTCATGACATGGGGCAGGAATGACATGGGGCAGGAGAAGCCTGAAAGGCATGAACAAAAGTAAGCCCAAGTAGAGCCTGTCATTACTGGACAGGCTCTACCTGGGGGAAAACAGCACTACTCTCCCTGCAAGCCTGGAGGGGGTGAACGGCTAGGACGAATAAAAAAAGGATGCTCGTCGAATACGGCGTTCTCTTCACAGGAGGTGACATTATCATTTACATATTATGAAAAAAGAGGCTGTCTCATAAGTCATGATCGGAATCTGGTTACTTAATATTCTATGGGTATAGGATTTCTAACCGCTTGCGATGATGTAATCATAGACATTATCTTGGGTAGATTCCTTAATTGAAATCTACGGGTTTTGGCGGAAAGTTGTATGCTCTATTGCTATTAATCCGGCCAAAACCTGACCCTTATGTGGTACTTTTGCCTGGGGTTACCACCCCAGGCTATTATAAGTTCGCCCCTTTGGGGCGGGCCCTTTCTCCACTGACTGACAGTCTACAACAAAATATTATTTGTGTGAGAATCAGGGGAATCTACTTATGAGACAGGCCCTTGGTTTATAGGTTGGTTGATAGTTAAGCAATGATTACCTGGTTAGATCAATTCAATATTATCATTTTTGATTTAGTTGAGCTGTAACAACTCTTTTTTACTGGATTTTTCGATAAATTCTCCCAGCCTGAGATAGTCTTTATATTTATTAGCCAGCCGTTCGACGTTTTCGGGATGAGGTTGGTACACTTTAGCCATGCTGCTGCCCATTTTGTGGACGGCCGTGGCGAAATCAGGGTGAATCCCGGCCGCTGCCGCGGCACAGATGGCGGCGCCGAGTGCGGGAGCCTGGTCTTCTTCGGCCACCTGTATGGCCATGTCCAACGCATCGGCCAGGGTCTGCATGATCAGGGGTGATTTTTGGGCCACCCCGCCCAGTGCGATGACACTGTTGATGTGAAGCCCTTCCTCCTGAAAGCGGTCCACGATCTTCTTGGAGCCAAAGCAGATGGCTTCCACCAGTGAAAGGAACAGGCGGTAGGCATCGGTGCCCATGGTAAGGCCTTCGATCGCCCCCTTCAGGGACTGGTCGGCATCCGGGGTCCTCCTTCCGTTGATCCAGTCCAGGGCCAGCGGAGCGGTGTCTTCAGGGGCCAGCTGGGCGGCTTTCTCGGAAAGCAGCTTCAGCAAGTTGTCTTCCAGTTCTAAGAGGAACGCTTCCTTCTTTTCTGCGGTGAATTCATTGCTGTTCCGGATGATCTCCAGGGAGGGAGCCAGGAGCAGTTTTTTGAACCAGGCCAGCACATCGCCAAAGGCGGACTGTCCTGCTTCGAGTCCTATGGATCCGGGAATAATGGAGCCGTCCACCTGTCCGCAGATGCCCTTGATCTGTCTCTGGCCGATATCTTTGGATGGGGATACCAGCATGTCACAGGTGGATGTTCCCATTACCCTCACCAGGGTGTTTTCCTTGATCCCCACGCCAATAGCGCCGGCGTGGGCGTCGAGGGTGCCTACGGCCACCACGGTTTCAGTGCTGAGCCCCAGCCTTTGTGCCCATTCCTGACTCAGGCTGCCTGCTGGCTGGTCGGAGGTAAAGGTCTCAGCAGGAAGTCTTTTTCTCATTTCCCCCAAATAAGGGGAAAGCATATCTAGGAAGTCGGCAGGCGGAAAACCGCCCCAGCTTTCATGCCACATGGCCTTGTGGCCCGCGGCACACCGGCTTCTCTTGGCCGAAAGGGGATCCTCTGTCCCGCAAAGCCGGGCGGTGATGAAGTCACAGTGCTCCATCCAGGTATAGGCCGCCCCTGCCACCTTATCGTCCTGTCTTGAGATATGGAGGATCTTGGCCCAGAACCATTCGGAGGAATAGATGCCCCCGGAGTATTTGGTAAAGTCCTCGCCGCCCCAGTTTTTGGCCAGCCGGTTGATTTCCTCGGCCTCGCCGATGGCGGTATGGTCTTTCCAAAGGACCATCATGGCATCGGGGTTCTCGGCAAATTCCGGCAGCAGGGCCAGGGGGATGCCCTGCCGGTTGACCGGAAGCGGAGAGGAGCCGGTGGTATCCACACAGATGGCTTTTATTTGTCCAGGGAGGACGCCAGATTGACTGGTGACCTGATTTATGGTTTCTTCAAGCCCTTCGAGATGGTCTAGAGGGTGTTGACGGAATTGGTTTTTTGCGGGGTCACAGTATTGGCCTTCCTTCCATCGGGGGTATTCGAATACACTGGAGGCCAATGTGGTTCCGTCTTCTGTATTTACCAATATGGCCCTGACGGAATCGGATCCGTAATCAAGGCCGATTACATATTGCTTATTCATAGTTCAGCGATTTGTTCTTGGAGGTGTTGAAAAGGGAAAAGACAGCCACGACGATAAAGCAGACCAAAGGAACCGCAAAGGACAGCTTGATGTCACCGGTCAGGTCGGAAATCTGTCCCTGCAGACTGGTGATGACCGCCCCTCCCAAAATGGCCATGATGAGTCCTGCCTCACCGATTTTGGTGTCGCCGCCCAGGTCCTTGAGGCCGATGCCGTAAATGGTGGGGAACATCAGCGACATGAAAGCGGAAATGCCCACCAAAGCAAAGACGGCAGTGCTGCCCTCCATCAGGATGACGGCCAGCGTACAGGCCATGGCACCAAGGGCTGCCAGGAACAGGAGCCTGGCAGCCTGAACGTACTTCATAAGGTAGGTGAACACAAAGCGGAAAAAGGAAAACAGGATCAGTGCGGCCAGGTAATAGTTGCTGGCCAGGTCCTCGTTGACGTTGATTTCGGCCATGACCAGGCGGATGGTATAGGACCATACCCCGATCTGGGCACCGACATAGAGAAACTGGGCGATGACCGACCAGTAGTAGTGGGGCTTGGCCATAAGTCTTCGGATGCTGGAACCAAAGTCCAGCTGCTGTGAATTATCCCTTCCTTCAGGCATGGCGGTCATTTTAATGGCCAGCCAGAGTACCAAAAGGAAGATGGCCACGCCGACATAGGGCCCCATGACGGCAGTGAGTTCCTGGGACTGGATCTCGGCAAGTTCTTCCGGGGCAATGCCGGCCCTTTCCTCAGCGCTGAGCTGGTTGAGGTTGGAAAGGATGAACATCTTGCTGAGAAATACCCCGGTGATGGAGCCGATAGGGTTAAAGGCCTGGGCCATGTTCAGCCTTCTGGTGGCGGTTTCCGGAGATCCCATCGACATGATGTAGGGGTTGCAGGCGGTCTCGAGAATGGATAGTCCGCCGGCGAGCACAAAGAGGGCGGTAAGGAAGTGGCCATAGGCCATGGTAATGCTGGCAGGGTAAAAAAGAAGTGCCCCGAGGATAAACAGTCCGAGTCCGAGCAGTACGCCGGATTTATAGGTGTATTTTTTGATAATGATGGCGGCCGGTATGGCCAACAAAAAATAGGAGCCGTAAAAGGCAAGCTGAATCCAGGAAGTCTGGAAGTCGCTCATGCTCATGATACGCTTAAAGGCGGCCAGCAGGGTGTCGGTCATATTATTGGCCAGCCCCCACAGGAAAAAGAGGCTGGTAATCATGATGAAGGGCCCCAGTGTTTCTGGCCTAATAAGTTTTTTTTGGGATTTTGTCAGTACAGAAGGCATATTGTCAGCTTTGAATGTCCCCCACACCCAAAGGGGGCAGGGGACGGGTTGTTTTGGATGTGTGGTTGGTTATCTTAACTATTTATATAAAGGGCCGTAGGTCCTACAGGCCTGGTAATCTGACTGCTCCTTGTCCATGCCGAAGGAGTTCCATGCAGAGGGCCGGAATATCCTTTCCTGTTCCACATTGTGCATGCAGACGGGTATTCTAAGTATGGAGGCCAGGGTGATGAGTTCATCCCCTATATGGCCATAGGAAATGGCACCGTGGTTGGAGCCCCAGTTGAGCATGACCGAATAGACATCTTTGAAGGGGGCGTCCTCGGTGAGCTTGGGAACGAACCAGGTGGTCGGCCAGGAAGGATCTGTACGCTCGTTGAGGGTTTGGTGGACCTCTTCTGGAATGTCTATGGTCCATCCTTCTGCAATCTGCAGTACGGGCCCGAGTCCTTTGACCAGGTTGATCCTGCTCATGGTCACTTCCATGCCGCCTTCGGAAAGGAAGCAGGAAGAGAATCCCCCGCCCCTGAAGTAGCCCACATTGGCAGGGTGCCATTTGGTGGCCTCCAGCGAACTGTCCACCTCTTCCTGGGTGATTTCCCAGAAGGGCTTCAGGGCGGGCTTTCCGTCCTTACGCTGTTTTCCCGTGCCGTCTAGGGTACAGGAGCCTGAATTGATCAAATGGATAAAGCCGTTTTCGGCAAGTCCGCTGGGCTTCCAGCCTGATACCCTTTCGGTGGCCTCGGGGCTCCAGTAAGTACGGACATCGGCAAATATCTGGGCGGTATTGGTCAGGAGCTGTCCCATCAGCATGGACACTCCGTTGAGGGAGTCGTTTTCAGTGGCAACGGTATAGGGCTTTCTGATGCCGTTCCAGTCGAAGGAGGAGTTGAGGATGGCCTCGGGAAAATCCCCGTTGGGCAGGAAGTCGGTCCATTGGCGCTGCCCCTGGAAACCGGCCAGCAGGGCATAGTGTCCGTGGGCTTCTTCACCGTGGCCCAGCTCTTTGAGTTTATCGTTGCCCTCCATCAGGTCACGGATGATCAGGGTCATCTTAACCACAAATTCCCAGTCCTTTTCCTTTTGTTCGGCCGAGCGCTGTTTTTCTTCGGGGTTGTAGTCCTTGCCTTCCTTGCAGTTGGACTTTGTCCATTCCAGTGCTTTGCGGTATTCTTCCTGGTCAAAGATGTTCTTTTCTATGCGCCGCATGATCTCTGTGGAGTCGACGTTTTCCACGCGCATGCCCAGGAAGTTCTGGAAGAAATCGGCATCGACCATGGAACCGGCAATGCCCATGGACACCGAGCCGATGGACAGGTAGGTCTTTTCCCTCATGATGGCCGCCGCCATACCGGCCTTGGCAAACTTCAGGAGCTTTTCGCTGATGTCCTTGGGTATGGAGGTGTCGCCGATATCCTGTACATCCCTGCCATAGATGCCAAATGCGGGAAGCCCTTTTTGGTTGTGGCCTGCAAGTGCCGCAGCCAGGTAGACCGCGCCGGGCCTTTCGGTGCCGTTGAAGCCCCAGATGGCCTTGGGCAGGAAGGGGTTGGTGTCGATGGTCTCGGTACCATAGCACCAGCAGGGGGTGACCGATAGGGACACCCCTACATTTTCGGCCTCGAATTTTTTGCCGCATTCGATGGCTTCCCTGACCCCGCCGATGCAGGAATCAGCGATGACGCACTCAAAAGGGCTGCCGTCGGGATATTTTAGGGTAGACGAGAGCAGTGAGGCCACTGTCCTGGCCAGTTCCATGGTGGTCTCTTCCAGGGATTCGCGTACCCCGCCTAGTCTTCCGTCAATGATGGGCCGTATGCCGACCTTTGGATATGTCATAAATCTATTGTTTTGTTTATCGTTTAACTGTTCTGGTAAAGTTGTTTTCCATTTGTTAGGTAGCGGCTTAAAATACCTGGTTGATTTCTTCAATGGAAATCCCCAACAATTGCCGGGTGATGGCTTCCAGGGAAGCGGTGTCACCCGTGAAGTGGTATACATTATGGAAATGCTCCATGCCTTGGCCGGGAGAAAGAAAAGCCGCTGGGGAGACACTCTCCAGCTCGTAAAAAGGTCCCATCTGGCTTCCGTCCTCCAATGGTCCGTCATTATAGGCGTTGACGGCATCCCCTTTGAACGGATCTGTATCGGTATTCCACTCCTGGTTGAGGTAGGGCAGTTCCGGGGATAGGTTAAATGTGGTAATGGTCAGCACCTTGTGGGCAGGATCATAGCTGGCGGCCATAGGAAGGGCCCTTTCAGGGGATACGCCGACCTTACCCCTGCTCAGGCCGTCGGCTTGTAGGAAAAGGTATTGGTCGTTGATGGAAATTCTTTCCGAGGGAATTTCCCCGAAGTAGTCGGTGGTCAGTCCTTCTTTGGAACCGGTAGGTTTCAGCGGTAGGATAATGGTGGTTTCAGGACTGGGCCTGAACATATCCAAAACCCAGATGCAGGGAGCACCGGTTTCCGGCGTCCAGGGAAAGTCCCCGGTATTCTGAATGGAATTGACGGTTTCGTAGCCGATCATGTTGAGGGCGGAAATATCGGCTGTCAGGCGGGTTTTCTCCAGAATCTCTTCCTGCTCCAAAAGGATAACTTTCCGCTGTAATTTCAGTTGGAATTCGGTATCCTGATAGTTTTTGATGCTTGTGGATTTGGACATGGAAACTTCCCTGGCACTGGACTGTATCAATTCCCAGGGCTCATGGTCAATGGCCGCAGGGGTGTGCCAGTTTTCAAATTCCATTTGCTTTCCGGCCTGGAAATAGAGTGAGTAGGAATTCCCTTCCGGTCCTAGCCACATACGGCTTTCCCCTCCATAAGCATTCATATGAGGGTCTAACGGCCCGTCAAATGCTTTATAGTTGATCCATCCGAAGCTTTTTCCCTGCTCTCCTTCAGCCGTTGAGGTAAAGACTTTTCCCTGGTATTTGGGGGATACCAGCAACTGGGCCTTTCTGTCCGCTGTGCTCAGTACGACCAGATTTGGATCGTGTTTTTCCAGGAAGGTTTTGTCCTGTAAAAAATTATGGGGCTGCTCCCCGGAATCCTGGCTTTGCTGCTGTTTGTCGGAACAGGCATTGTTAAAGATTAAATTTGTGGTCATGGCTATAATGGCGAGGTGTTTTTTCATTTTGGGCTTATCCTTAATGCATTTAAATCACAATAATAAAGTTAAACGTTTAACATAGCAAATAAAAGGATTTTAAATTTATAATTCATTTGTTTTTTTAATTCGCTAGATAGATTCCTTTTGGTTTGAAATTCCTTGCACAGGAGTTGATGTAATGATGCTATCCATTCCCGAACTCTTTCTTTTGTGGCCTCTATTTGCAGGAGGATTTTATCACCAGATCAGCTTCAAGGGAAATTTGGGTAAGCCCCTTATTGTTTTCCATTTTTTCCAATAAGACGTTGACCGCACTTTTCCCCATTTGTTGTAAGGGCTGCTTGATATGGGTCATCGGGCAATAATAAAAATCAAAGGCATCGCCTTGGTCAAAACTGATTACTGCGACATCATCCGGGACCCTTAACCCGATTTTATCGATGTATTTTAGGCTTTGTATGGCCAGGGTATTGGTGGCAAAAAACAAGGCATCGACTTCTTTTGACTTTACCAGCAGCTTATCTATGGCCGCTGCGATTTCCTTGTCCATATTATTATAGTTGATCTCGTTGATCCAGGCCTTCTTCGGGTGTATCCCATTGTCTTTAAGGGCTTGCTTGTAACCATTGGCCCGTTCTTTCATATGGTTGAGCTTTTGGCTATAGGATATAATGCCCACCCGCTGATGCCCTGTGGAAACTAAGCGGCTGACGGCCTCATAGGCTGCTTTATTGTTGTCGATGATTACATGGTTGGTCGGAAGTTTTGGGAAAGACCTGTCAATAAGCACCAAAGGGACGTTATTGTCCAGTAGCTTCTCGATCTGTTCTTCTGTTTCCTCTACCGGCGCGATGATAAAGCCGTCTACCTGTCTGTTCAGCAGAAAATTGATCAGGTCATCTGATTTTTCTTTATTTTCATCCGAACTTCCGAAAATTACGGTATAGTTGTGTTTCTTGGCTTCGTCTTCAATGATCCGCGCTATATGTGAAAAGAATGGATTGGAAATATCTGCCACGATCAAGCCGATACTCATGGACTTACCCATTTTTAAGCTCTTGGCCAGAATATTGGGGCGATAGTTCAATGACTTGGCGGTTTCCTTGATTTTCTTCGCCATCTCTGGGCTTACTCTATTTTCTTCTCCCTTGCTTAGCACATAAGAAACCGCTGCTACTGAGACGCCCACCGCTTTAGCAATGTCCTTTAATCCAACCTTTTTATTCATTCTCCTATTTTTTTGATTCGAAATATAACTGAAATATGTGAAACGGTTAAGGCCAATCGTATAGATCGTCCAAGCTTATCGGTATTTTCATTTTTTACCTATGTATACTTTGTGGAATTAATAGATAAAAAGAAACTAAATGAAGTTTTTAATTAATGGTTATCCTTAAATATACAAAAAGTTTTTGGAATGTTAAACGTTTAACATATATTTACATCCAGATGTTTGCATCAATTCATACATGATTGTACGCAATTATGCCAGTAGCTTTAAAAATCACAAAGTGTTTGCTGCAGAGCTCGCTGATCAACGCAGGTTCTTTGTGATGGATTTTGCAGCACTTCAGGGTACCTCTACAATAGTAGTCGAGTGATATAAAAGCATTTGGTCAAAAATTCATAATACAATATGTTACTGTTGAATAAAAAGATAAGTTTAGTAGTTGCTTTCCTTATTGGTCTTTGCACCCTCGGTAAGGGACAACACCACTATACCGGTATGCCTGTTGGCGGATTAGCTGCTGGCCAGGTGTACCTGGGAGAGGACGGGCAGCTATGGTATTGGGACATTTTTAATGTAGCAAGAATCCATCCGGGAGGACCGGGAGACCGTTACTTCCTGAATCCCCTTAAGCCCGACCAATTTTTCGATAATGGATTTGGTATCAAGATCAAAAGTATGGGCAGGGAGTATGTCAGAAACATCAATGCTACAGGATTCAACGAGATCGAATTTACGGGTGAATATCCCGTAGGCAAAGTAAGCTATAAAGATGAAATACTACCTGTGGATATCGCTTTAACGAGCTACAGTCCATTTATTCCCACAAATTTTGACGATTCCGGACTGCCACTGATAGTCATGGAATATGAGGTCAAGAATACTTCAGACCACGAGGTGGAGATTGGCATGTACGGTTGGCTGGAAAATATGGTGGGCAAAGTGAATACCGGCGATAGCAAAGGGGAATTGGTGAATTATTCCAGGAAAAATGAATCGCTTGTAAGTGTATTCCTTTCGGGGGATTATGGGGAGGATTTGCCAGATGGGGGCAATATGAACCTTGCCGTTTTGGGAGATGGTGTTGCCATCCCGAATGCGAAAATGATCAAAGGTTTTCCGGTATATTCAGAGGGAAAGGCAGAGGAAAGTGCCCAGGTTTCCAACACGGAGAAATTGGTAGGTGCCGTGAAGCAGGAATTTACACTTCAAGCCCAAGAGTCAAGGAAGGTGAAATTCCTCCTTTCTTGGTATTTCCCCAATGTCCATTTGTGGGACTGGAGACATCATTGGATGGATATAGAAAATTTGAGGCATTATTACAGCAAACAATTTGATGATGCCCATGAGGTTGCCCAATACCTGGTGGAAAACCCCAGGTTGGAAGATCAGACCAGACAATGGAACGAAACCTGGTACGATGCTTCATTGCCCAAATGGTTTTTGGACAGAACCTTTGCCAATGTTAGTACCCTTGCCACTACCGCAACGGTTAGGTTTACCGACCTTTCCGATTCCAAGCTTCAAGATGGAAGGCTATATACCTATGAAGGGGTTTATCTGGGAGAAGGAACCTGTACGCATGTGTTCCATTATGAGCAGGCTTTGGGGAGGGTTTTCCCGAACATGGCCCGGCAGTTGAGGGAGCAGACGGACTTAGGTATTTCTTTCAATGAAAAGGATGGGGTGATCGGTTACCGGGGAGAGTTCAGTAAATCTGGTCACCATGAAGGGCGCGGATTCGCTGTAGATGGACAGGCAGGCACCATTCTAAGGATGTACAGGGAGCATCTTAGCCATAATAGCACTGACTTTGTTACCCATAACTGGACCAAGATCAAAAAATCAATCGAGGCCCTTATGGAAAAGGACATGGATTCCAAAGGCAGGTTTGATGGGGTTTTGGAAGGTTCACAGTACAATACCCTTGATCGGATCTGGTACGGTAAAATTCCCTGGATGAGCGGTTTATATCTGGCCACCCTGAGAGCAGGTGAGGAGATGGCCTTGGTAGCTGGGGATAAGAGATTTGCCAGAAAATGCAAAGAGGTGTACAAAAAGGGCTACACTACTATGCCGAAGGAATTATTCAACGGAGAATATTATATCCAAGAATTGGATGCCAATCACCTGGATGCGCCCAATAGTAATGTCGGCTCACATATTGATCAGCTCTTGGGACAATACTGGGCCTCACAGTTGGGATTAGGGGAGATTGTTCCTGAAAACACCATAGAAGCATCCCTGAAGTCCATCATGAAATACAATTTCGTGGAAGATTACGGTAACTACCTGGATACGGCATCCATCCCTGTGCAACGCTATTACGGTGACCGGGATGATAAAGGCTTGGTGATGGTGGCTTTCCCAAAAGGAGGAAGTGAAATTGCCCCCGGAAAAATAAACAATGACTGGGAAAAATTAGTGGTGGGATATTTCAGTGAATTCTGGACCGGGCAGGAACACCAACTGGCAGCTACCTTGATCCATTTTGGAATGGTGGAAGAGGGGATGAAGGTGCTTAAAGCCATAGAAGATCGCTACAGTGCGGAAAAAAGGAATCCCTATAATGAAGTGGAGTATGGCAACCACTATACCCGGGCCATGAGCGGCTATGCCCCCTTTGTGGCAGCCACCGGTTTTTATTATAACGGCCCCCAAAAGGAAATAAAATTCGACCCCAAAATCAATGCAAATGATTTCTCTGCTGCTTTCATTACCGGCGGTTCCTGGGGAACGTTCCGCCAGCACCTTTCAAACGGAGCAGACAAATTTAGTTTGGAAGTAAAATATGGACAGTTAAGCTTGGATCATATTTCCGTAGGTTCCAAAGCAGGAGGAACAGCAAAAGTGATGCTGAACGGCGAGGAAATCACCGGAGTACGTAATTCCACCTCTTCGGATGGCCTGAGTCTTTCTTTCTCAGAGACCATTACCTTATCCGAGAATGATACGTTGGAAATCAAGCTTTAGTTGCTGAGTTAACACTTACCTAAAATAATGTTAAAATACCAGAATATGATTAAACGTTTAATTTTTGCCTTACTGGTTTTAAGTTCCTGCAAAAATAATGATGCCCCTTTGGAGCCGGTGGGACCAGTACCCTCTGAGCGACAAATGGCATGGCAGCAAATGGAAACCTATGCTTTTGTCCATTTCGGGCTCAATACCTTTACGGACATAGAGTGGGGATACGGAGATACCCCTGCCTCGGTGTTTGATCCCAGTGATCTGGATGTGGAACAATGGTGCCGGGTATTCAAGGATGCCGGGCTGCAGGGAGTGATCATTACGGCCAAGCACCATGATGGCTTTTGTTTATGGCCCTCAGCATATACCGATTATTCGGTCAAGAATTCCCCATGGAAAGATGGCCAGGGAGATCTGATAAGGGAGCTGTCTGAGGCCTGCAAGAAGTATGATCTTAAGTTTGGGGTATATCTTTCTCCATGGGACAGAAACCATGCAGCTTATGGTTCTCCCGAGTACATAACCTATTTCCGTGACCAGTTAAGGGAACTCTTGACCAATTACGGGGAAGTTTTTGAAGTCTGGTTTGATGGGGCAAACGGAGGGTCTGGTTATTATGGAGGAGCCAATGAAAACCGGAATGTAGACCGAAAGACCTATTATGATTGGCCGAATACCTATAAGATCGTGAGAGAACTGCAGCCCAATGCGGTTTTGTTCAGTGATGCCGGGCCTGATGTAAGATGGTGCGGCACCGAAGAAGGCTGGGTAGGTGAAACCAACTGGAGTACCTTAAGAAGGGATGAAGTATGGCCAGGGTGGCCGCATTATGAACAATTAAGGTATGGTCATGAAGATGGTGATTATTGGGTCCCTGCGGAAGTGGATGTTTCGGTAAGGCCGGGTTGGTTCTATCACAGTTCAGAGGATCATAAGGTAAAATCCGTTCCAGAGCTGTTGGATATCTATTATCAATCGGTTGGCCGAAATGCGACTTTACTGTTGAATTTTGCCGTGGACAAAACGGGACAGGTGCATGAAATCGACGAACAGAACGTGCTGGAAATGGCCGAAGTGATCAAAAAGGATTTTGAAACGGATTTGGCCTTGGATGCAGAGGTATCTGCAAGCAGCGAAAGGGGTGATTATCCCATTGATAATCTGTTGACCGGAAACAGGGAAGTGTTTTGGGTAGCGGCAGATGAAGATGACACTCCTTCATTTACCTTGAGCTTTGACCGCCCTACCACCATCAACCGCTTTCTGATTCAGGAATATATAGAACTAGGTCAGAGGGTCGAGGCCTTTGAATTGCTGGTTGAGGATGAAAACGGGGAGTGGAAAAAGGTAGCAGAGGAAACCACCATCGGTTACAAAAGGATCTTGCGATTTCCGAGTCTAAGCACCCAAAAGGTGAAGGTAAACTTTGTGAAGAGCGAGTCCAGCCCAGTGATATCAAAAGTAGGCTTGTACAATGCGCCCAAAGTGATGGGCAAACCAAAGGTTAGCAGAAACCAGGAGGGCTTGGTGACGATAGAAAGTGTGGACAATGAACTTAGTATCTATTATACACTGGACGGCACCGAGCCGAATGAAGGGAGTCTTAAATATACAGGGACTTTCGTTCACGATGAAAAAGTGGAGATCCGGGCAATTGCCGTAGATTCCGAGTCGGGCAAAAAAAGTCCCGTTGCCATAGAGAAGTTTGACGTTTCCAAAAAAGAATGGCGAGTGCTGGATGCAAAGGAAGAGGATTACCGGAAAATTTTGGATGGGGACAGCCATAGTGTTTGGCATCCTGAGGTGGAAAAGCTTCCGTTTGAATTGAAAATTGATTTGGGCAAGGTCCAGGAAATTGCAGGGTTCAAGTATTTGCCGGACCAGAACCGTTGGTCTTCCGGAATAATTTTCAATTATGAGTTATTGGTTTCAGTCGATGGTGATCGATGGAAAAAGGTGCAGGAGGGGGAGTTTTCCAATATCAAGAACAGTCCGATATGGCAGGAAAAAGTTTTCACTACGGCCGAGAAAGGCAGGTACATTTTATTCAGGGCCTTGGATAATGTAAACCAGGACCAGGCGGTAGGGATAGCAGAATTTGACGTGATTACAAAATAGGTTTATTGTTTCATAGGGTTTATAACGGTAAAGGCAGGAGGAATTTCCTTCTGCTTTTTTTTAGTTTGGAAAGTGCTAAAATAATGTTTTATGTGTATCCGCAATGTTACACGTAACCAAATTTTATAAGGGTTTTATTGTTTTTCTGTTCTTTTCCATTGATGAAAAGAACCAAAAATCTAGGCCACGGAGCCTTCTTCAAATTGAGTGAATTCGTTTTCGATTACAAACAGTTTGCCTCAATTTGATTTTGTGCCATTTGCTGTAGGCTAAAAATGAGTGGATCTCGCTCGTCCACTTCGCGAGCTAACTCATTTTCTTAACGCCTCCATCAACTGTCCCAAAACCGAATGCTCCAAAGGCCGATAAAGGGAATTTGGAAGAATATTTTATTTTTTTAAGGATGCAGCCAAAATTATGAATTATGTAAAAAATAATGTTTTAATAAATAATAACTCTAGCAACCATGAAAGTAAAACAACGGATGATGAATCCAATGCTCAAAGCACTGAGCATGGCCTTCCTGCTGGTGGGTTGTATCAACCCATTGCTGTTGGCACAAGACTATAATTCCATTCTTTGGTACAATTACCCCGCAGGGGACTGGAAAACACAGGCCCTCCATTTGGGAAACGGTTATATGGGGGCTTCCTTTTACGGTGGAGTCCAGGAGGAGAGGCTGGACATAACGGAAGAAACCATGTGGTTTGGCGGCCCGGGGCAAAACCCGGACTATAATTTTGGTATTATTCCGGAAGCCGGAAAATCCTTGAAAGAAATACGAACTGCGATCGTCGATGGAAATGTTCCAAAAGCAGATAGCCTGGTGTCCAAATATTTTGTCGGGGATTATGCAGATTTTGGTTCGCTTTCTTCCATCGGCCAATTGTATCTTAGGTTTGCCCACGATCAGGGGGAAGTCTCCGACTATAAGCGGTCTTTGGATGTCTCCCGTTCTTTGGGAGCAGTAAGTTACCGGATAGGCGGAGATAAATATCAAAGGGAATATTTTGCCAGTTATCCGGATAGGTTGATGGCATTCCATTTTGAAGCAGCGGGAGAAGGACAATTAAGCTTTGAGATCGACCATGCCTTTACCCAGGAGAAAAACCAGATCAGCATCCTAGGTGATGAAATCCACGTAAACGGGGCCATTGATGGCAATCACCAGGAATACCATGTCATCATCAAGGTGCTCCATGAGGGAGGAAAGCTGGTATCCAAAGGTGATTTTTTTGAAGTGGTGGGAGCAAAGAAGGCTACCGTTTTATACACCGCGGCTACTTCCTATGTGCCCGAAATGCCTTTTTCCGGAGCTGATCCTAAGGCGATTACCAAGTCGGTCATGAAGAAGGCCTCAAAAAAGGGCTATGAAAGGTTAAAGCAAGATCATATCCGGGATTATACCCAATTGTATAATCGGGTGAGCTTGGAAATGGAGGGGGATGTGTTGCTGGAGCAACTGCCCACGAACGAGCGTTACGAAATGCTTAAAACCGGGATGACGGATGATGCCGGGCTGAAAGTGTTGTTGTTTAATTTGGGCAGGTATTTGCTCATCAGTGCTTCCCGCTCTACTACCTTGCCATCAGGACTTCAAGGACTGTGGGTTCCCGGCAGGACGGCAGCATGGAATGGTAATTTCCAGAGCAATATCAATCTTCAGGAAATGTACTGGACGGCAGGTCCCTTGAATTTGCCTGAAATTCATGCGTCCTATATCAATTGGATAAAAACCCTGGTAGAACCAGGAAGGAAAGTGGCCAAAGCCTATTATGGCACGGAAGGGTGGGTGAGCCATACGACCGGAAATATATGGGGCTATACCTCACCGGGTTCGGATATGCTATGGGGAATGTATCCCAGCGGCGCCGCTTGGCACTGTGAGCACCTCTGGTCCCAATACGAGTTTACCCAGGATAAAAAATACCTCGAAGAAGAGGCTTATCCCATCATGAAAGAGGCCGCCCAATTTTATATGGCCAATTTGGTCCCTTACGAGGGGAAATATATCATTGCCCCTACGGTATCTGCTGAGCATGGGGTGGATATCAGGGACGGTAAGCCGGTCAAATACGCCCTCACCAACGGGGAAGCCCGTGCAGGTAAGTGGTTTAATCTACCTGGGGCTTATCAGGATATACAAATGGTTTATGATTTGTTTTCCAATGTCATGGCTGTCGGAAAGGTATTGGGGGTAGATGCTGCCTTCATCCAGGAAATAGCCTCCAAGCGGGACCAATTGCTGCCGCTCCGCATAGGGAAATACGGACAGGTTCAGGAATGGGCCTGGGACATGGATAACCCGAGGGACCATCACCGTCATATCGCCCATATGTATGCCTTGATGCCCGGCAGGCAAATAGATCGCTTTAAGACCCCGGAACTGGCCAAAGCGGCTGAGGTGTCTTTGAATATGAGAGGACATACCCTATATGGTCCTAAATGGCCCCATATGGGAGGCAACTGGAACAAAACCTTGCGGATCTGGTGCTTTGCGCGATTGGGTGATGGGGAAAAGGCTGCCAGGATCTTTAACGATATGGTCACTGATGTGGGATTTGAAAACCTGATGGCGCATGAAAGTGGTAATATGCAGGTGGATGGTTCCATGTCCACCCCCGGTTTTATGGCCGAAATGTTGCTCCAGTCCCATCAAGGAGAAATCCACCTTTTACCGGCCCTTCCAGTGGAGTGGCCGGAAGGGAAAGTAAGCGGTTTGATCGCCAGGGGTGGCTTTCAAGTGGATATCGCTTGGGAATACGGTAAACTTAAGCAGTGTAACATACGGTCCTTGTCCGGAAACAGCCTTCCTCCCATGAGGCTGTCCGGGGAGTTGATTGATCCTGCAGGGGATTCCAGGATCAGCGTATTGCCTTAAGGAAAATCAGTAGAACAAGCTTAAATAGCTTAAAAACAACATTAGAGGTGAAGCCGGTCAGTATTCCATAGGCTTCACCTTTTTTGTTTACTGCTGATTATCTTAAGGTAACCCAAAATCCGGTAATGGCACTAATAGTTTATGTTATCCTGTTTTTACCTTATTTATCCTTGTTTATAAAGGTATAGAGCTTTCGTTGTGCTTTGATAAAACAGGTCTTTTGTTTGGAAAGTTAAACGTTTAACTTTATATTTGATTGTATAAAATCAACTACTACTAATCGTATTTGCTATGAGTTTTGCAAGAAGTTTTTTGGTGATGAGTTTGCTGGCCCTCAGCTTTGGGTGCATGGAAGCTAGGAAAGAAAAAAAACAAACTGAAAGTCCAAAAGTTCAGGTTCCCAAAATAACCAGTGAATGGAAACATGTCTTTGATCCCAACCTGACCCGGACGGAGCCGGATTCCAGCTGGTATACCAACGACCATTGTTTTGTGAAAGGTGCCGATGGCAAATGGCATGCTTATGGAATCATAGGGCATGCTCCCATCAATCCCTGGACAGGAGAGGATAAATTGTTCCATATTTCCTCCAGCGAAATTTTTACGGAAGGCTGGGAAGACCATGGCTATGCATTAGAGGCCAAAGAAGGTGTGGAAAGGGTCTTGTGGGCCCCCCATGTGTATGAAGAAAACGGTGAATACACCATGTTCTACAATGCGGGCAATTTACAGCGCAATGCGCCGAATTATGCCTCATGGGGTACCCTGCACAAGGCTACTTCCAAAGACATGCACCACTGGGAAAGACATGAATTGAATCCTTTGTTCAGTGATCCTGGCCATGCCCGTGATTCCTATGTGATGAAGCATGAGGGGGAATATTACTTCTACTACACCCGTACTTTCAGTGAGGTGGATTTACGCTCGGTGGTTGCCGTAAGGAAAGGCCCTGATACGGACCATTGGAGTGGGCCGAAAATAGCCCATGTTCAGCCTTATGAGGTGGACTGGGGTGGCGATGCCGAGAGCCCTACGGTCATTTATAAGGACGGCTTGTTTTATTTGTTTGTCTGTCTTGCCATGACGGAATATAACCTGACACATGTTTATTGGTCTGAAGATCCCACGGATTTCCCCAAAGAAAACTTGGTGACCACCTTGGAGTCCCATGCTGCAGAGGTGATAGATGCTGGAGAGGAAGGCTGGTTCATATCCAATACGGGTTGGGATAAGAAAGGACTTTACCTCGCTAAACTGGAATGGGAATAAAACGATGATGATGAATAAGATTAAATCGACCGCATTAGTCTTTTGCCTTTTGATACTTTCAGGAAGTATCCAGGCCCAAAAAAAGTCCCTTCTGGAAAGGGCTGAAATCCCCTATATCAAGGGAGAAAGCAAAAAAGCCTTTGATGCCAAACCTTCAGAGGACTTTGACGAGTACAAATGGTTTACCAATGACCATTGTTTTGTAACCGACCATAATGGAAAGCTGCACTGGATAGGCATCAACAATCCCTATCCGCCAGAAGGCAAGGAGCTCTACCGTTATCATCCGTATTTGGGCCACCTCAGCACCGACAACCCTTTGGGGAAGTGGAAGCGTGAGGATTTTGCCCTGAGCGAAATCGGAAAAACGGAATATCTGGGAGCGCCCTATGTGGTATGGCATGAAGAATCCGAAAGGTGGGTAATGGTACTGGAAACCATACTGGACAATACCAGGAGATTGGAAGTGGCCTGGTCGGATGACCTCTATGAATGGGAAAGGACCTACGAAGCCATTTTGCCGGATGATTTATGGATATCCTCCAGGGATCCCCATATCATGAAAGGGGAGGATGGAAAGTACTGGATCCATATCGTAGCCACAGGAAATGAAGGGGTGAATCAATCCCAGGTGCTGAGAATTAGGACCAAGGATTTCGAGAACTTTGAATCTCCTGAAACCATCTTGGGCATCAATGATAATACCTTTGCCACCCTGATGGAATCGCCCTATTTGGTGGAAAGAAACGGATTGTACTACCTGTTTTTTACCTATGCCCACCGCAGGTATGCCGAGACTTTGGTCATCGTGTCCGATGATCCCGATCATTTTGATTATGAAAACAATGTCCTTACCACCCTGTTTGGACATGCCGCAGAGGTATTCGAGTATCAGGGCAAGGAATATATCAGTTCCTGCGGTCCTGAAGATCAACACTATCTGAACCACCAGTCCACGAGTATTGCAGGATTGGGCTGGGCAAAGAACCGTAAATAAGACAAGCCGAATTTAAAAAAGAAATGAGCCAATTAGCAGTCAAATCAACACACAAAATAACCAACTTCTTTTTTGTTTATTTTATTTCCATCGCCATAGGGTATTCCCAGCAGCAAAAGGTGGAAGAGCCCAGCAGGCAAGTCCATTTGGACTTCCATACGACCGAAGAGCTGGACAATATCGGAAGGGATTTTGATAAAAAGGAATGGCAGCAAAGGTTAATAGAGGGCAAAGTAAACGGGATCAATATTTTTGCCAAGGGGCACCATGGCTGGTCTTATTATAACACCGAAGTGGGGACACGCCATCCCAATCTGGACGATGACCTTTTTGGGAAGCAGTTGGAAGCCTGTCATGAGATAGGGGTAAAAGCCCAGGCTTATGTAACGGTGGGCTGGAATGTACTGGATGCCAAAGAAAACCCCGGATGGGTTTCTACCGGGAAAGACGGAGTGGATCAATTTCGGAAACTTGAGGGGGAATCCGAGCCTGGGGAGCCTTTTGGCTGGGGCTGGCCAACACTATCGCCGGAAGGGCCTTATCTGGACCATTTGCTGAAGCAAACAGAAGAGATTGCCAAGAACTATGAAGTGGACGGCTTCTGGTTTGATATCATTCCCGTAGGTTCCATCAATTACAATGACTGGAGCTTAAAGGATATGGCGGCCCATGGCGTAGATTGGCGCGATGAGGAGGAAGCCTGGAAGCACCATTGTAAAAAGATGCATGCATATTTCCAAAAGACCAATGCCATCATCAAGCAATACCGTCCGCATGCAAGCATTTATTATAACTGGACCACTCCGATCAACAATAAAAAAGTGATGGATGAGGAGTACCACCAGTACAATACCAAGCAGGATTTGGAGGATCTTCCCACCACCTGGGCGGGATACGATGTATTTCCTGTCAGGGCAAAGTACTATGCCAATACCGGTAAGCCGATAGTGGCGATGAGCGGAAAGTTTCATTCTGCCTGGGGTGAATTTGGCGGGTTCAAACACAAGGATGCCATTTGGTACGAGGCGGCCAATATGATGGCCTTTGGGGCAATGTCCAATTTTGGGGACCAGCTCCATCCTACAGGCAAGCTGGAAAAAGCCACTTATGATAATATTGGCTTTGCCTATGATTATATAGAAAAGATTGAAGATTATTCCTTGAATGCCATTCATAAGGCCAGAACAGGCGTTTGGTTAAACTTTGGGGGGCAGGATAATGCCTTGACCCAGATACTGCTTGAAAAGCAAATCAATTTTGTGGTGGTCAATAACCTCAAAGATTGGAGGGACCTGGAAGTAATTGTGTTGCACAGCGGGGTGAGGCTTTCAGAAGCAGAGCAACAGCGGGTGCAGCATTTCTTAGACCAAGGGGGCAAGCTGATGGTATTAGGAAAAGGAGCTTTTGACAAGGGCAAATGGGCCTTTGATATCGGGGCCGAGTACTTGGGCGAAAGTGAATACGATGTAGATTATACCTTGGTTGCTGATGATCTTTCCCATGATCTTGTCCAATCTCCATTTTTGAACAGGTCATCTGCTGTAAAAGTGAAGGTCAATGAGGGCACCGAAGTATTGGCGGAAATTTATGAGCCGTATTTCAGTAGGACGGTAGAACATTGGACCTCGCATGACAATACCCCGTACCAAACCAAAGCTGCGAGCTATCCGGCAGTGATCAGGAAGGGCAATGTCGTTTGGTTTGCCCATGACTTGGAGAATATGTATGCCCGCGAGGGATCAAGGGTGCATAAACAGCTTTTTTATAATGCCTATGATTTGTTGGTGAAGGATCCACTGGTACAGGTGGAAATGCCAAGCAGTGGAAGGATAAACCTCTTGCACCAACCTGATCAAAAGCGGTATGTTGTTCATTTGACCTACGGCACTCCCCACCAAAGGGGCCGGGCCAAGGTAATCGAGGATTTGGTGCCTTTGCACAATGTGCCTGTAAGTGTCCATTTTCCGGAAAAAGTCAAAAAAGTGTATTCGGTTCCTGAGCATAACGAATTGCCCTTTAAGGAATCCAATGGAAGATTGGAAGTGACCGTTTCCGAGTTCAAGTGTCATACGGCTATAGTGTTTGAATATTAAAACAGACTTAAGATAGAAAGAAATGAAATCTCAATTCCTTGTCCTTGTTTTTATCGCCCTTTTCTCAGCTGCCTGTAATCAGGAGAAAAAGCCGGTCAATACCGCGTCCTTATTATCTGAAATGGTGGATAAAGATGCGCTGACACGTTTTCCTGATCCCTACTACAGTACCAAACAATTCAGCAGTTATGATAGAAGGAGCAGTTTGGAGACCAAGGACAGTTATTTATGGTTTGCCAATGCCGACCATACCCAATTTTTACGCAGCGATACCACGGATGGAAGGGTAGAGCATGTCCTGTTTGATGCTGAAGGCCCAGGGGCTGTGGTAAGGATATGGATGACAGGCGGGGGATACAAGAGAGGGGAGGGAATATTGAGGTTTTATTTTGACCATGATAGCATTCCCGAAATCGAGGGCCCGGCATTTAAGGTCATCAGTGATGGGACGCTTGCGGGATATCCCCTGAGTGCCTCCGTATCAGAAGACACCGGCTATGGTACCCGTGGCCATAACCTGTACCTGCCCCTACCATATAGCCGTCATTGTAAAATTACCTATGAAAGTGAGGGCATCCATCATCCCGACCAAGATAAGTCAGAGTTGTTTTATTATAACATTAATTACCGGACTTATGAGGAGAATACCTTGGTAGAAACGTTTCAACTGAATGCACTGGATTCTCTTAAAGGATTCGTGGAAAAAGTGAATAAGCAGCTTTTAAATGGTAATGCCGTTCAGGGGGCCGAGCAAAAGTTTCCCAATCAGCACGTCCCACCGGGAGAAACCGTGGATTTTGAAATCCAGGAAAGAGGTAAAGCAATTCAGCAGCTTGAAATCCAGATGGAAGCGGATGATTTTCATCAGGCACTGAGGTCTGTGGTGGTAAAGATAGAATTTGATGGCAAGGAGACTGTTTGGGTACCTGTGGGTGAATTTTTTGGAACCTCATACAGTATCCATCCCAATGCAACCTGGAATACGGAGGTAGCCGAATCCGGAAAAATGAAAAGTTCCTGGGTGATGCCCTTTAGGGAGAGCAGTAAGATATCCTTCGTCAATTTAGGGGATGGACCGGTAGATATCTCCGCTGATATACACCTTAAGGAATACGAATGGACGGACAACAGCATGTATTTTGGATCCTCCTGGAAGCTTTATGAGCAGATTGCCACGGGTGGAAATAAAGGCAGGGATGGAGAAGGACAGTGTTTGGACCTTGACTATGTTACGTTGAAGGGAGAAGGAGTGTATGTGGGGGATGTGCTGTCCATATACAATCCGGTACTGCCCGGTCACTGGAAGTCATGGTGGGGAGAAGGGGATGAGAAAATCTATGTGGATGGGGAGGATTTCCCTTCCCACTTTGGCACCGGAACAGAGGATTATTATGGTTATGCCTGGTGCAGGCCCGAAAAATTCTCCAACCCCTTTATTGCCCAGCCGATCGGAGAAGGGAATTTGACCAGTGGACTTACCGTGAATGCCAGAATGAGGTTGTTGGACGGCATACCTTTCAAAAAGTCCATCGATGTGGATATGGAGCTGTGGCACTGGGTGAAAACAAAGGTGGATTATTCTCCCACGGTTTTTTATTACGTGTTGCCGGGTTCAGTTCCTGAATTGAGCAAGCCGGTGGAATCGGCCAGGCAAAAGGTGGCCCTGAAGAGTGAAGATATCCTGAAGAGTAAATTCGATGAGAACGGTTTGTTGGAAGGAGAGGATCTGAAAGTGGAAACTTCCAATGCAAACGTGCACGGGGTTTATGGAGATAATCTTTCCGGCGGCCTTGCCTTGGGAAAAAACTATGTACGGACCAATGAAAGCACCCGCTTTAATTTTGGTGCCGGTGAAGATAGCAGGTTAAAGCAATTGGCACTGAGTTCCCAGAATGATGGAGATGTATATGAACTGATCCTGAACGGGAACCCGGTTCTCAAGTGGGAAAGCAGAAACATCTCCGAGGAGTTTAATGGGGTGGTAGAATTGGATGATCTTCCC